>JAJZSH010000252.1 GCA_021822005.1 Deltaproteobacteria bacterium
CGGCCAGCTTGAGAAACTGACCAAGCCGGATACCCCCGTCGCGCACTGCCACCTGCTGTCTGCCCATGCTCTGTGTTCCTCTTGTTAAAACGGCGGGGCGATGGTCACCAGAATCCGCAGATCGGTATACGCCCGGACGCCGTGGGGTTCGCTGATGTCGCAGAGCAGCAAGTCGCCTGCCTGCGCCGGGATAGCCTGCTCATCCTTGCCGAGAAATTCTCCTGTTCCCTCCAGCACCTGAATGGAGAGCTGGCCTTCGGTATCATGGGAATGGACCGGGAACACCTGGCCGGCGCTGAGATTGAAATTCAGGATGCGAAACCAGGGGGAATCGTGGAGCAAGACCTTTTTCATGCTCCGGCTGTCAAAAACCCTGGTCTCGGCAAGACTCTTTTTCTCCATCATCGCGGCACCTCCTGGGGGTTGAGTGAATCCATCTTTCTGTTCCCATTATACGGGAGCCGCACCCTCTTTGCCTTGACCTGAATCAAAAAAACTCGCGCTGCGCCATAAAAAAGCCGCCATCCGATATTCGCATGGCGGCGAGCAAACACGGTGATCCCGGCGGCTGATTACTTGACGCCGCCCCCCTTCTTTTTTGCCGGGGTTTGGGCGGCGGCTTCTTTCATCGCCTCCCAATCCGTGGCTTCCGGGGCAGCCGAACCGGGCACCAGCCGCAACTCCTGGCTCCGGGATTTGATCTCCCCGTTGAGCACGGCGCCGGACTCCACCGCCAGATCCATGGTCTCGACCTTGCCCTCGATAAAGCCGCTTTTCACCACATAGAGCTTCTTGACGTTGACCGTGCCCTCGACCCGGCCCGAGCAGACAAAGGTGCTGACCACGACGTCCCCGGAGATGGTCCCGGTTTCCCCGAGAATAAGATACTCGCCGCGGATATTGCCTTCGGCCTTGCCGTCAAGGCGCAGCTTGCCTTTGAACGAGATATCACCGACCAGCTGCATATCCGCGCCGATCACGCTGGTGATCGTTTCCGACTTCGCCTCTCCGAGTCCCTGCCTGTCAAAAAAACCCATGCCAATCACCTGCTGCGGATTTTTTAGGAGCCGTTACGAAACAACCTCTGTCTCCCTGCCCCTTTCGTTACGGCTCCTTACGCCGTTAACAGCCGCGTAAGCGGCGCTGCTGCCGTTTTGCCATCCAGTTGATGACGACCTTATTTTGTTACAACGGCTCAAAAAATTTCACTCCGGACGGGAACTCGGAGCTGTTTCATTGGCCCATTGCCGCAGCCTATTTGGCCGCCACTGCGGCAGAGCGGGAATTCACTTGAATAAATTTGACCGGGTCGATCAACTTGTCGCGGTATCTGATTTCATAATGCAGATGGGGTCCGGTGCTTCTCCCCGAGTTGCCCACCAGCCCGATAACCTGCCCCCGGGCCACGGTGTCGCCCTGCTTGACAAAATCCTGCTGGAGATGGAGATAGCGGGTCTGGAATCTGTTGCCGTGATTTATTTCGATGAAATTGCCATGGCCGTTGTCATAGCCGTTGGCAACGACCACGCCGTCCGCCGGGGCCACGATTTTGGCGCCGGAATCGTTTCTGATATCGACGCCGCTGTGGAAAGCGGGCTGTCCGTTGATGGGATCAAGCCGCTCCCCGAACCGGGAGGTAATGGTTCCCCGGACAGGCGCGCCCAGGGGCACGGACTGGATGGTATCGAGGTAATGATCCACCTTGAGGGTGAGGCCTTCGTAGGAACCCTGCGGCATCCGGGTAAAAGGTCCGCCCGCGCCTTTCTTGCTCTCACGCACCTCAAGATTCACCCCCACCGAGGCGAGAACCGATTCGATAACCTGGCTCTTGTGTTTCAGGTCGGCCAGGGAGGCATTCAGCAGGGCCTGCTGTTCCTGTTCCTGCTTGGCTGTCCGCGCTTGCATGCTGGTATTCAAAGCGACGGTGACGGCCAGATCTTTTTGCATAGCCGCAAGCCGCTGACGCAGGGCAAGATTTTCCATGGAAGAAAACCAGCCGAACCCGCTGCCAAAGACGAGAAAACAACAGACCCCGAAGATAATCTTCAGAGTCTTTCTGGAGACAGCAAACGAACGGATTTGCCCCCGTTCGCCGGTCACAATAAAATGTATCTGTTTATCCATGCGGCAGAGGCCCCCTCTCGTTTGCGGATAGGCGATCAAACAGTACCCGCGCCCGCTACAACCACCCGGACGCATAAAACTATCTCCTCGAAAAAGGAGGAAAATTCGTTGGGATTTCCAAAAAGAGTAACAGGAATGCTACAGGCAAACCAGATTTTTTTTGGCCTCTTTCAAGGGGGTGTCCGCAACCCTTTATGCCTCCTGCCTTTGCCGGGTTATTTTTTTGTCCCTGTTGGCAACAAATAGAATTGTCCGGTTTTATAGCACATGAATTGTCCGCTTTTGTATTCTGTACGGACAGGCGGCAGTCACGGCGGTTTTAGGCGGCGGCCCTGGTGTTGGTGCTTGATTGTTTCGCTTGACCGTCGGCGCGCTTACACGAAAACCAGGCCTGAAAAAATCCACCCCTAACTAGAAAAAGATTTTGACGTCCCGGTTTTTGACCGCTATAATCTGTTAGATTTTGCTTCGAAAAGGGCAAACCCGGGGCGACCCGGGGGCGCAAAGCCACGGGCCAGGATTCCTGGCAGCCGGGCTGCCGAAGAGCAGGGGGATTTGCTTGCATTCCCGTAAACCGCCTTCGGTCCGAGGGCGGTTTTTTTTGTTCTGCACATAAAGAAGGTGCTTCTGATGTCATCGTTTGGGGGAACGATTCATCGCGACGAGCTTCTCTGGCTTTTGGGCAGCCTGAGCGGGCTCCATCGCCTGCCGTTTGATGCCGCGCTGGTGGCGCAGTCCTTTCCGCCGCCCCATGACCGCGCAGCCCTGCACGAGGCGGCGCGCTCCCTGGGCTTCAAGACCGGCACCCGTGCCACGGCCGGCCTTGACTGGCAGAAATTGCCGCTGCCGGCCATCGGCTTTCTCCAGCCGCAGCCGGAGGCCAGTCCGCCGCCTGTGCCCGAGGGCGCATCGGCCGATCAGGCCGCTGCCGGCGAAACCGCTGCCCCCGGCGCCACGCCGGTCATTATCCTCAAGCTCGAGGGGGAGAAGCTCCTCTTTTTCCGTGTCGGCTCGCAGGCCCCCGAAACCCTCACCGCCGTCGAGGCCACTGAACGCCTCGGGCCAGAGCTCATCCTGGTCGGCAAGGAAACCGCAACCGGCGACGAGGAGGTCATCCCCGGCTTCCCGGCGGAAAAGAAACCCTTCGGCTTTTCCTGGTTTATCCCCGAACTGCTCAAGCACAAAAAAATCTGGAAGGACGTTCTGCTCGCCTCGCTGGCCATTCAGCTTGTGGGCCTCACCACCCCGCTTTTCACCCAGGTGATCATCGACAAGGTTATTGCCCACCAGAGTAGAAGCACCCTGATCGTCCTCGGCCTGGCCCTCATCATGTTCATGCTCTTTAACCTCACCATGACCTGGCTCCGGCAGTACCTGGTGCTGCACACCGGCAACCGCATCGACGCCGTGCTGGGCAGCAAGGTTTTCCGCCACCTCCTGCGGCTGCCGCTGCCCTATTTCGAGCACCGCCCCACCGGTACCCTGGTGGCCCGGATGCAGGGGGTGGAGACCATCCGCCAGTTCGTCTCCGGGGCCGCGGTCACCCTCATCCTCGATCTGCCCTTTCTGCTCATCTTTCTCGCGGTGATGTTCGCCTACTCCTGGCAGCTCTCCCTTATTGCCATAGGGCTTTTGAGCCTCATCTGCCTGATCAGCTTCCTGATGGTGCCCGTCTTCCGCGAGCGGCTCAACCAGCAGTTCATGCTCGGCGCGCGGAACCAGGCCTTTCTCACCGAATACCTCTCGGGCATGGGCACAGTGAAGTCCTTGCAGATGGAGCCGGACATCGACAAGAAATATGGCGACCTGCTCGCCCGGTACCTGGCCGCCGGTTTCAGCACCAAACAGATGGGGAACTCTTACAATGTGGTGGCCAACGGCCTGGAACAGGTGATGACCCTTGCCATCCTCATTGTCGGCGCCTTGCTGGTCATGCGCAACGAAGGCTTCACCGTGGGTATGCTGGTGGCCTTCCAGATGTTCGCAAGCCGCATGAGCCAGCCCATGCTGCGGCTGGTGGGGCTGTGGCAGGAGTTCCAGCAGGCCGATATCGCCGTCCAGCGGCTGGGCGATATCCTCGACATGCCCCAGGAGCCCCACGCTCTCACCCCCAAGCGGGAAAACGCGAGCCAGGGGAGGATCGATCTGGTCAACCTCGGCTTCCGCTACTCCGAGCACCACCCCTGGCTCTTCCGCAATCTGGAGATGCGCTTCAAGCCCGGCCACCTCACCGTGCTCATGGGGCCGTCGGGCTGCGGCAAGTCCACCCTGGCCAAGCTGATGCTCGGCTTCTACCAGACGGTGGAGGGGCATATCGCCCTGGACGGCCGCGATATCCGCTACCTGGCCGCCAACGAGCTGCGCGCCACCTTCGGGGTGGTGCCCCAGGAGACCGTGCTCTTTTCCGGAACCATCTACGACAACCTGGTCATGGCCCACCCCCATGCCAGTTTTCCCGAGGTGATTGCCGCCTGCAAGGCCGCCGAGATCCACGAGGTGATCGAAGAATTGCCCGAAGGCTACCAGACCGAGATCGGCGAGCGCGGCACCGGGCTTTCCGGCGGCCAGCGGCAGCGGATCGCCATTGCCCGCGCCCTGCTCAAACGGCCCAAGATTCT
>JAJZSH010000253.1 GCA_021822005.1 Deltaproteobacteria bacterium
TGGGGAGCAGCCTGAGACGGGACCTGCTGCTGCGGCGGTTGCGGCGGGACCTGTGCCTGGGGCTGTGGCTGCGTCTGGGCAGGAGACTTGCCCTGTTTTTCCGGGTAGAGGCGCAGGCTTATTCTCCGGTTGCGGGGGTCAAAAGGGTTTTCCTTGATGATCGGTTCAGTGGCGGCATAGCCCGAGACCCGGAGGAGGCGGCTGGGCGGGATGCCGTTTTTTTCCACCTCGAGCCGCGCGGCTGAGGCCCTGGACGTGGAAAGCTCCCAGTTGCCGAATTCTTTTTTCGCGTAGGTGATCGCGTCGGTGTGGCCTTCGATTTCAATGCGGGTTGAGGTGTTCCTGATGTTGTCGCAGAGCACCCTGAGGATTTTCTGGCCGCTTTCGGTCAGCGCCGTGCTGCCCAGAGGGAACATGGGGTTTCCCTCCTTGTCCATGATGTCCACCTTGACCCCGCCTTCAAAAACCTCGATGCGCACCTGATCCTTGAGGTCGGCGAGCCGCTGCTCGATTTCCTGTTGCAGCTGGTCCTTGAGCCGCTCCAGGCCTGCGGCGGTTCCCTCGCCCTCTGTTTCCCCGGAGGCTGCCGGGGTTTGGGTAACGGTGATCTGGGCCGCGGTCTCCGCCTGATCCTTGGAGATCATCTCCGTGGTTCCGCCCGCGCCGCCCTCCGCAAAGATGCTGTACTCCTGGAAATAATGGGCGAGCTTCTCCTTCTGCGGCTTGGTGGTCATGTTGACCAGCCACATGAGAAGGAAAAAAGCCATCATGCCTGTCATGAAGTCGGCAAAGGCCACCTTCCAGGTGCCGCCGTGGTGGCCGCCGCCCTGGACCTTCTTGATCTTCTTGATGATTATGCTTTTGTCTTCCATTTCTTGATGGCCTCCTCAACCTCGGCAAAGGAGGGGCGATCGTCTCCGGGGATGGCGCGGCGGCCCGCCTCAACGGCGAACTGCACCATGAAGCTGGTGGAGTAGGCGGCAAGCAGGGAGGTTTTGATCACCCGCAGATAGGTCTCCCGCTCATGGGCATGGTGTTCCAGCTTGGTCCCCATGGGCCCGACAAATCCGTAACAGGCAAGCACGCCAAGGAAGGTGCCGACCAGGGCCGCGCCGATATGGTGGCCCAGAACCTCGGCCGATTCGTTGATAAAGCCCATGGTGACAATAATACCCAGAACCGCCGCGACAATACCCAGGCCGGGCAGGGAGTCGCCTAACCGTGTAATGCTGTGGGCAGGCAGCATCCGTTCATGCTGGTTGGCCTCCAGGTCGATCTCCATGAGGTTGTCCAGTTCGTAGGCCGGGTAATTGGCGCTGAGCATGGTGCGGACCGTATCGCAGATGAAGTCCGCCGCCTCGCGGTCCTTCATGATGTTGCCATATTTTTGAAACAGGGGGCTTTTCTGATGATTTTCGATGTCGGACTCGATGGCGACCAACCCTTCCTTCTTGATCTTGAAGAAGACGGCGTTCATCAGCAGCAGCAGTTCCAGGTAATGGGCCTTGCCCAGGTGGGATTCGGAAAAGATGCCGCCGATGTGCGCGACAATGACCTTCAGCGCCTTGCCCGGCGAGGAAATGATCAGGGCGCCGATGGCTGCGCCGAAGATGATGAGTACCTCCGCCGGCTGGAACAGGATGTGGAAGTTGCCGTTTGCCATGGCGTAGCCGGCGATGACCGACCCCAGAACTACTGCTATGCCGATGATTGTAAACATATTGGTATCCGTTTCCCCATGGAGTGCGTATTGTGTTGATGTCTTGCGGCCGGCGCGGGGTCTCCTCCGCCGAAACCGGAAAGATCAGGACTCCAGCCAGCGCTGAGCGATGAGTTGTTCTTTCTGTTTCCTGAGCGCATAGGTGGCGATGGCGTCCTGGATGGCCCCGTTTGTCGCGGCAAATTGGATAGCCACCTGACAGCCGCCCTCCGGGAGCGGGTTTGCCCGCGCAACCGAACCGCCGACCACGACCCAGCAGGGTTGGTCCGTGTACAGGAGCATGTGGACTTCAACGAGATCCCCCGCCGCAAGCGGTTCATGGGAGGTAAGCTTGATTCCGCTGGCGCTCAGGCTTACCTCCCCAACCCTTGTTGTTTCCTGTTGCCTGGCAATCAGATGAAAATCAAGGAGGCTGTCCAGCTTGGTGTTGATCTGGAGGAGCAACTGGGTCATGGAGGGCTTGAGGTCTTTCTCCTCGTTGTATCTTGGCAGCTTGTAGAACTCAAACAGGAGATCCAGCTTGGCGTTGGCCTCAAGAAGCATCAGGGCAAAGGATGGGTCGATTTCATGGGGAAGAGGCTTCAGGCCCGCCCCGAGCCTGCCGGAGTCGGAAAGGGCAACGGGAATAATCCTGGCCACGGGCAGGACGCCGTTCTCGATTTTTCGCACCGATGTTGCCAGCAGATCATCAATCCGGAAATTTTCCCGGCGATTCTGGTCGCTGGTGTTTGTAGAGTTGTCAGTTGGCATGCGTATAAATCCCCTATAAAAGACTAGACATCATACCCTGTTGCGGGAAATTTGGAATTATTTTTTGCGCGGGGATCGCCGCTATTTTGCGTGAGAGCCTGAGCTTCATGGCAAAGCGGGGAAGGCCGATGGCGTCGTAAAAAGTCAAAATGGGGATGGCTAATGCACCGAGCAGGAGATGCAGGGGTCGTACGCCCGCACCAGCATCTCGGCCAGCAGTTCGATCTCCCGGTCTTTTTTCCCGGTTCGAGCATACTGGTTGGCCAGCGCCTCGATGTCGTGCAGGATGTTGGCGTGGTTCTGGCTGGTGGGGATAACGCAATCCGCCTTGATAACCTTGCCGTCTTTGTCGAATTTATAATAATGATAAAGGATGCCACGGGGAACCTCCACCGCGCCGACCCCTTCGCCTTTTTTTGCCTTTATCGGCTGGCGTGCCTCCTGCCAGGGGCTGCCCAGCAGGGTGTCGATGAGTTGCACGGAATCAAGCACCACCTGAACACATTCCACCAGTTGGGCCACATTGCCCATGTACGGGTTGTGGTTCACCGGGATAAGGCCCAGAAATTTGGAGATCTCCCTGGCTGTGGAATGAAGCAGGGCAAAGTTGTTGTTCAGACGGGCCAGGGCGCCCACGGCAAAGGAGGGGCGGGACAATTTGCTCAGCTTGGAGGTGAAGCCCGCCAGGCAGTATTCATTGGTCATGGCCCGGTATTCGCGCTCTTTTTTTAGTACCCCATCCGTTGAGACAAGCTCGCCGCCGATAAAGGGATAGCCGGTGTCGCCCTTGAGGGAGACGAATTCCGTTTCCCGGCTGAAATCAGGGATGGCAAAGGTTTTAAACAGTTCCGCCGAGGCCAGCAGGTCGGGAATCGAGGCCATCAGCCGCTGGCGGATCTTTTCCAGCTGGCCTTTTTCCGGCAGCATGGTGAAGCCGCCCACCACGGTCCGGGTCGGGTGCAACCGTCTGCCGCCGATAATGTCGCAGGCATCGTTGGCCAGCAGTTTGAGGCGCAGAGCCCGCTGCACCACAAGCGGATGGGTCTTGGCCAGGGGCAGCACGCTGCCCGTACCAAGGAAATCCGGGGCGGCCAGAAAATAGAGGTGCAGGATATGGCTCTGCAGGGTTTCCATGTGCTTGAGCAGGAGGCGCAGATTCGCGGTCTGGGTCGAGGGGGTGATGCCGAAGGCGTTTTCCACGGCCCGGATGCTGGCCAGGGTGTGGCCGATGGAACAGATTCCGCAGATCCGTCCGCAGATATAGGGCGCGTTCTCCCAGTGCTTGCCCACCAGCATGGCCTCGAAGAAGCGGGGAGTCTCGACGACCTCCCATTGCGCCTTTTTAACCACCCCGTTCTTGACGCTGATGTTGATGTTGCCGTGCCCTTCCACCCTAGTCAGGTGGTGGACATTGACCTCGCAGGAGAGCTTCATGATTTTTTCCTCCCGGCCGGGGTCTTTTTGGCTTGGGAGCGGACTGCGTCAGCGAAAGAGGCAAATCCGCCGAAACATTCCAACCGGTCGAGGATGGTCTCGCTGTCAAAGCCGTAGGTGTGCATGATCTCTTCCAGTTGTTTGAGGTTGGCCTCTTCCGCCGGGCCGCGGCAACCCCAGCAGCCCCTGCGGTTGCTGGGGCACCAGGCATCACAGCCGGCCCGGGTGACAGGGCCGAGGCAGGGCTCCCCGAGCTCGAACAGGCAGATGTTCTCGTTGGCCTTGCACTCCATGCACACCGGGTATTCCGGATGGCGCACCGCCTTGCCCAGCACCAGATCGGTGACGATTCTCTCGACCTCCTCCTTTTTTATGGGACAGCCGAAGATTTTGAGGTCCACCTGGACAAAATCCTCGAGCGGATGCACCTCCATGGTCTCGATGGGGAAGTCGCCGTACACCTCTTTTTTGACCCAGTCCAGATCGCGGAAGCGGTTTTTCAGCTGGTTTACCCCGCCAAAGCAGGCGCAGGAGCCGAGGGCGACCAGGATTTTGGCGTTCTTGCGGATCTCGGTGAGGCGGGCTATTTCATCCTGCCGGGTGACGCTGCCCTCGACAAAGGCGATGTCGTAGGTGTCGGCGCGCTCGCTCATGCCTTCGCGGAAATTGACGATCTCCACCAGGTTGAGAAAGTCGAGGAGGGTGGCCTCGTTGTTCAGGAGCTGCAGCTGGCAGCCTTCGCAGGAGCTGAGTTCAAAGAACCCGACCTTTGGCCGGACCAGGGGAACGTCAAGGAGAT
>JAJZSH010000012.1 GCA_021822005.1 Deltaproteobacteria bacterium
AATCTCCCAGGTCTGAATACGTGCCATATCTTGCCTCCATCCGTTTGGTTAACCGTTGACCGCGCTGACGGATTATCCGTGAATTAAACCTGGATTGCAAGAGTTTTATTTATGGATAAGCTCTAAGCATGGGCGCCTGGATGAGCGAGATGAGCAATCATATCAGGCGGGATGTGGTGGAGGTGGTCCGGAAGATGACCAGCTTCGAGCTTTCGGAGATGGCGTATTTTCTAGGAGCAGTGCATTGCCTCCCATTTCCTGCCCCATACGGACATCAGCCTCTTTCCCCGCGTGGCGGAGAGGCTTGCTGAGATCCGCAGGGAGGCTTAGGCCGTTGTTCAAAAACAACCATAACATTGAAAAATCGTGACCGGCATAAGGGGCCGTAACGAAGCAGTGTTAACGACGATGGCTATTTCTTAACGGCCCCTTATGCAGCCAGCTCCACGTTGCCGTTTAGGGAAACCTCCATGGCCCGGGCCGGACAGACGGAAACACACAGGCCGCAGGCCGTGCATTTTTCCTCGTCGAACAGCACCGCCATGTCGGGCCGGTGGAGAGAGAGCGCGCCGGTTGGGCAGATACCGGTGCAGGCTCCGCACTGGTAGCATTTTTCATCATCGCGGCGGATGTTGCCGGCCATGCTTTTCACCGTAACCCCCATTCCGTTCAGATAGGCGATGCCCTTCTTGACATTGGCCTTGTGGCCGATGAATTCGAGAACCATGACCCCTTCCTGCTGGAGCAGGATGGTGGCCTTGAGGATGTTGAACTCCAGGTCGTACTTCCGGACCAGGTTGCTGATGATCGGCTGGTCGATGACTTCCTTGGGGAACTTCAGGACATAGATTCGGGTGTTCATGGCTGCGTCTCCAGCTGGGCGGAAAGCTGCTCTAAAACAGCCTCCACCGGCGGATCGGTTGACAGGGTTATGAGCTGATCCGGGGCAAGTTCAGCCGGGGGTTCGAACCGCTCTTTTTGTTTCAGGTAGATTTCCCAGCGTCCATCCGACACCGCCCGCGGGTCAAGAGCCCTCCTGGCCATGCGGCGCTTCATTTCCTCTTCCGGACAGACACAGAGAATACAGTATAGCCGAACACCCAGACGCTGCGCAAGCATCCGCACCCGGTCGCGGTCGGTTTTTCGCTGGTACGAGGCATCAAGCACCACGCCCCGTCCCTGGACAAGATCCTGCCTGGCCCGTTCGAGCAGGGCCTCGTAGGTTTTGGCGGTGAACTCGCTGGTATAGATCCCTTGATCCGCTGTTTCGCGCTGGTGGGTCTGGGGAGAGAGTCCGGCCAACTCCTTGCGCACCACGTCGGAGTTGTAATAGCTCAGGCCGTGGCGTTCGGCCCAGGCCTGGGCCACGGTGCTCTTGCCCGTGGCGATCAGGCCGAAAAAAATAAACAGGTCAGGAAGCGGCATAGCGTTCAGCCAGGGCGAAATATTTTTTTGCCTGGGCCAGGCAGTTCTCGGCGGTAGCCGGATCAACCTCCGGGGCATGGGCGGTAAAAAGGCCTATCTTGCCGCGCACATAGGCCCGATAGCATTTATAGAAGTTGAGCATGGGCAGCAGGGCGGTGTCGCCCGCGGCCCGGCAGAATCGTTCAATAAAATAGGCGGAAAGCTCGGGCAGGCCATGGAAATCGAGGTCCATGGCCAGAAAGGCCACGTCGCTTGCCACATCGCAATACCGGAACCGCTGGTTGAACTCGATGCAGTCGTAGATGTGGATCTCCTCGGCCAGGCAGATGTTGGCGGAATACAGGTCGCCGTGGCAGTCCCGGACCCGGCCGGCGGCGATGCGGGCGGCAAAGAGCTCCTCCTTGGTGAGAAAATCGCGGGCGTAGCCGCTGATCGCCTCGAACTGCTCCCGGCTTAAAGCCGCGCAACCGATGAAGCCTTGGGTCTGTGCAAAATTTTCCAGCACATTGACGCTCACGGCCTGGGCGGTTCCGAATTTTTCAATGGCAGGCCCAGTCTCGGCCTTGGCGTAAAAGGGAACCAGAATGGCGATAATCCGGTCGAGAATCTCCCTGGTGAGCCCGCCCTGGCCGATGATCCTGGCCATCATCCGCTCTTCCGGCATCCGCGCCATTTTCACCGCGTATTCCACGGGGGTTCCGGGGCCGTCAAGGGAAAAGGCCGCGCTCTGCTCGGTGACCGCGACCAGACCAAGGTACAGGGAGGGGCACAACCGCCGGTTTAAAAGCAGCTCCTCTTCGCAGAAATGCTTGCGCTTTTCCAGGGTCGTGAAGTTGAGAAAGCCGAAATCCACGGGCTTCTTGATCTTGTAGACAAAGGCGCCAGCCAGCAGCACATAGGAAATATGGGTTTGCACCAGCGTTATTTCGGGCGCCGGATGGGGGTATGCCTCAGGCTTAAGCAGAGCCTGGATAAAAGGCGGCAAGGTTGTCTCTGCCATGAAAGCCTCCGGAGTTAGGTCCTGTATACCGAGATTCGACAGTAATATCGGACAGACAGCGCAGAAAAGAGCTGATCATAACAGAATCATTTCTTTCCGTAAACCATGGAGCAATACGCCACAACGGGTTTGAACCGTTGCGGGAAATCCGCGCCACGCGCCCCATGCCAGGCCTTTTTGCAGATAAGGTCCGGCAACGGCCAGAACCGGGGCAAGATCATTTCGGGCCAGCGCCGGAGGCAGGGCTGCGGAAAGTTCATTTCTGATATCGCGGCTCAGGCGGTCCTGAAACGGCTCGAAACGAGGGGGAGTCATGGGTAATTATTTGTAGAGGTCCGGGTAGAGCCTTTTCAGGCAGTCCGGGCAGATGCTGTGGGTGAAATCGGCAGAGGTTTTGGCGGAGATGAATTTCTCAACGGTACTCCACGAGGCCGGGTCATGGGGGTCGCCATCAGGGCTGCGGATTTTTTTGCAGGAGGCACAGATGGGCAACAGGCCGTGCAGGGTGTTTTTTATCTCCAGGAGCATTCTGGTCTGGAGGTGAAGGCCAAGGAGGACGAAGAGGGCGCCAAACAGAAAGACGAGGCCAACGAGGATCTCGCCGACAAAGGGAAGGCGAAAGAAAAAGACCCCGGCCACCACGCAGTAACCCAGCAGGAAAAAGAGCATCAGCCGGCGATGCAGGCGCAGGGAGCGGATGATCTCCGGTTTGCTGCGCTCGGGGATAAAGGGGGTGAGAACGTGCATTTCCCTGGCCTTGACAAGGCTGAAGAGCATGACAACTGCTCCGGTCAGGATCATGACGATGCTCAGGATGTGCTGCATGACTGGTGGCGCTCCTCGTGATTGATGGTACGTGCCTCAAGTATAGGCATTTTTTGTTCAAGAGGCCATTTTTTTTCTGAAGAGGCCGTTGGTCTCACAGACTGCGGGAGCAGGGTCCAGGGTGAGGGTGATGAGGCTGTTCGGATTCGCCTGGGGGAGCAGAGCGCCGTCCTGGCCGGTGAGCGAAAGCACGGTGTGCTCTGTGTTGTTAAGGCCGCGGCCCAGGTATTCGAGACGGTCGCCCAACGCGATGGGGTTGCGGGTTTCAATAACCGGCCGGGGTCCGGCTTGGCGGACAATACCCACCGGGGCATAGTCGTAACTGAGCATGGGCCCGTTGTAGAGCATGTCGGCTGTGCTTGGCGGCTGGTCGAAGAAGTTTTCCGTGTAGCCCCGCGAACCGATCTTCAGCAGCTCCTCCCGGAAGGATTCGGGCAGGGCGGCGGCAAACCCTTGCGCCGCCCAGTAATCAAGGGCTGCCCGGTAGAGGCGGGTTATGGCCCCCACATAATACACGCTTTTCATCCTCCCTTCGATCTTGAGGCTGTCCGCCCCGGCCCGGATCAGCTCGGGCAGCCGGTTGAGCAGACAGAGATCCTTGGCGTTGAAGATATAGGTGCCGCGGCTGTCTTCTTCCACCGGGAAGAACTGGCCGGGCCGTTTTTCCTCTTCCAGTCGATAGTGGTAGCGGCAGGGATGGGCGCAGTTGCCCTGGTTGGCGTCGCGGCCTGTAAGATAGAGGCTCAAGAGGCAGCGGCCCGAGTAGGAGATGCACAATGCCCCGTGCACGAAGATCTCCAGCTCCGCTCCGGTGGCCTGGCGGATCGCCGTGATCTCGGTCAGGGAAAGCTCTCGGGCCAGATTGAGACGTTTGACCCCCTGGCCTGTCCAGAAACGGACGCTTTCGAGGTTGGTGACATTGGCCTGGGTGCTGAGATGGATCGGCAGTTGAGGCACCACCCGCCGGGCAACGGCGAGGATGCCAGGGTCGGAGATGATCAGGCCGTCCACTTTCGCCTCGCGCAGAGCGGCCAGATAGCCGGGCAGCCCGGCAAGATCGTCATTGTGGGCAAAGATGTTGAGGGTGGTGTATACTTGAACACCGCGCCCGTGGGCATAGGCCACGGCCCGGGCGATTTCCTCTTCGCCGAAATTGGTGGCATGGGCCCGGAGGCTGAATTTTTTTCCGCCAAGATAGACACCATCCGCGCCATAGTGGATGGCGGTCTGCATTTTTTCAAAATTGCCTGCGGGGGCAAGAAGTTCCGGGAGTTTCATCAACAAGCCTTTTCGTGCTGGGGATCGGATGGTAGAACGTTTCGAGACGACTATACAACAAAAAAAGATTGTTGTCGCCATGAGCGGCGGGGTGGATTCCTCTGTGGCTGCAGCCCTGCTGCAAAGGCAGGGGGCGCGGGTGCAGGGCGTTTTCATGGCCCTGGCCCAGCCCGATCTGGCGGAGCAGCTGCACCGGGTCCGGGCGGTGGCCGATTTCTTGCGGATTCCCCTGACCGTGGTGGATCTGGCCGCACCCTTCCGGCAAGAGGTGGTGGATTATTTCTGTGCCAGCTATTTTGCCGGGAAAACCCCCAACCCCTGCGTGGTCTGCAACCGGATCATCAAATGCGGCCGGCTGCTGGACCAGGCGCGGGATACCCTCGGGGCGGAGCTGCTGGCCACCGGCCATTATGCCCGGATCAGCGGGGACGGGGCAACCGGATATCGGTTGCTCAAAGGCGTTGATCCCAAAAAAGACCAGTCCTATTTTCTCGGACTGCTCACCCAGGAGCAGCTGGCGCACCTCTGCTTTCCCTTGGGCGGCTTCCGGAAAAAGGAGGTCTACGGGCTCGCCGCCGAGTTTGGTCTTGCTTCCCGGCATACGGCAGAGAGTCAGGATATCTGTTTTCTCAAGGACCAATCGGTGGGGGAGTTTCTGGCCTCACATTCTTCAGGGCAAGAGCGGCCAGGCCCAATGCTGACCTTGCAGGGCAAGGAACTTGGGCACCATGCGGGCATCCATCAGTATACCATCGGCCAGCGCCGGGGGTTGGGCCTGCCGGACGCCACCCCCTGGTATGTGGTGGGGCTTGTGGTGGAGCGAAATGCCGTGCTGATCGGCAAGGACGCGGATCTCTGGCAGAAGGAGGCGCTGTTGCCTGCCGTGCATTGGCTTAACGGCCAGCCCCCACCCTTGCCCCGCGCGTGCACGGTGAAAATCCGCTCCCGGCATCCAGCCTGCCAGGCAGAGATCGCCCGGCAGGAAAATGGCGGAGTGCGGCTGACCTTTGCCCAGCCGCAGCGCGCTGTGACGCCGGGCCAGTTTGCGGTTTTTTATGAGGGAGAGGTGGTTCTCGGCTGCGGCGAGATTGCGAAATGACTCGAAATTTGTGTTTGGCAGATGCAGCGGAAAAACGATACACTGATCGGGATACCGCGTTTGCCAAGCCCTTGCCTCCCGGGGGTCGCAGACAATCCCTGATCACCTGGAAAAGCCAAGGAGCATCATGAACGCCTTCATCTCCAAAACCAAGATTGTGGCCACCCTGGGGCCGACCTCCTTTTCGGCTCCCGTGCAACGCCGCCTGATGGGTGCCGGGGTCGATGGCTTTCGCCTGAATCTTTCCCACGGAGATCTTGAGGAACATGCCGGGGTGATCGCCAGTCTGCGGAAAATCAGTGCGGAAATGGGCCGGCCGGTGGCCATCATTGTTGATCTGCCCGGGCCGAAAATGCGGCTGGGTACTGTGCCCAAGCCGATTACCGTGCGCCGGGGCGCCAAGGTCCGCTTTTTGCCGGAAGGGGTTTCCCGGCCGGGGCCGGGCATCTTTCTGCCCCATGAAATTTCCGGTCTGGGCCAAGGGCTGCGGCCAGGTTCCATCATCTTTGTCGGCGACGGCATGATGCAGTTCAAGGTCAAGTCCATCCAGGGAGAGATCGTCGAAACCGAAGCCCTGGTGGCCGGGGTTGTCCGTTCCAACAAGGGAGTCAATATCCCCGGCTATAATGCGCCTGCCGGGGTGCCGACCCAGGAAGACAAGCGCGGCATCGCCTTTGCCATCAAGCACCGGGCGGATGTTATCTGCATCTCCTTTGTCGGCGGCCCGGAGGATATGCTGGCCGCCCGCGCCCTCTTGCCGAAGGCCGGGGAGTACCGGCCCTGCCTGCTTGCCAAGATCGAACGGCGGCAGGCGGTGGTCCATCTTGACGGGATTCTGGCGGTGGCCGACGCGGTGATGGTGGCCCGGGGCGATCTCGGCATCGAGTTGCCCATTGAAGAAATTCCGGGGCTGCAGAAGGATATCATCCGCCGGGCCAACCTGGCGGCAAAGCCGGTGATCGTCGCCACTCAGATGCTGCTCTCCATGGTGGACAACGCCCGGCCCACCCGGGCTGAAGTCACCGATGTGGCCAACGCCATCCTCGATGGCGCCGACGCCATCATGTTTTCCGAGGAGACCGCCATTGGCCATGATCCGGTGGCGGTGGTCCGCATTGCCAAAAAAATTTCCCGCCGGACCGAACGCGGCCTGGTCAAGAGCGGCGGCGTTGCGCTGGCGGTCCGGGCCGCGATCCGTTCCGAGGACAGCATTGCTGATCTGATCAGCAGCGCCACCTGTGATGTTCTGGAGAACCGCACGGTGGACCTGGCCGTAACCCCGACCGCCACCGGGACCACGGCCAGGCGTATCGCCCGGCTGCGGCCACGGCCCTGGATTGTGGCGATCACTGATAATCCGACGGTCCGCAATATCCTCGCCCTTTCTTCCGGGGTTTTTCCCCTGGGGGTGCCCTCCGTCGCCCTGTCGGACCTCGAGCTGGCCGGGTTGCTGAAAGGCGCCGGTCTGCTCCGGCCAGGGACTCGGCGGCTGGTGATCACCGCGGGCAGCCTGTGCGGGGTGACAGGAACCACCAACAGCCTGAAGATTATCGATGTTTCGTAACCATTCAGCAGCACCGCATCTGCTTCGCAGTTAGCTGTCATCGGCCTGGTCCGCATACCATATGTTTAGAGCCCCTGCCCGGGGACCGGGCATAGGGGCTTTTATCCAGCTTCGCTGGGATGGCGGACAGGCCTCTTTGTCGGCACTTCTGCCGACGATTGACACGCGCATCTACAGCAGCAGCGAAGCGGCGCTGCTGAACGGTTACAATATCAGGGCTGCCGGAAATTTTGGCTCCCCTGGTGAATGATTACGATGTTTCCTGAGTCTTGGAAATCGGGCTTGTTGTTGCAAATCCGCAGGAAAAACAGTATGGCACAGGCATGAACATCAAGGTGCGGAGCAAAAAAAAAAATTGCCATCACCACCCTCGGCTGCAAGGTCAACCAGTTTGAGTCGGCCGCCTTTCTTTCGGAACTTGCCCAACGGGAGGTGGAGCTGGTCCCTTTCTCCAGCCCGGCAGAGATTTACATCATCAATACCTGCGCGGTGACGGCCAGGGCTGGAGCCCAGTCGCGCCAGCTGATCCGCCGGGCCTTGCGCGCCAACCCCGAGGCCCGGCTGATCGTAACCGGTTGCTATGCGCAGATTGCCGCCCAGGAGATCCTTGAGATCGCCGACAGCCCCATCTGCATTGTGGGCAACAGCTGCAAGCACCGCCTGGTGGAGGTGGCCCTGGCCGAGCGGCACTGCGATCTGGAAATGCACCTGGGCGATCTCGCCGGGCACAAGGAGATTTGCCCCCTTACCGTCACCAGCTTCGGAGAGCGGACCAGGGCCTATCTCAAGGTGCAGGACGGCTGCAACAGCTTCTGTTCCTACTGCATCGTGCCCTATGCCCGGGGGCGCAGCCGGAGCCTTGCCCCGGACAGGGTTGTGGCCCAGGCCGAGATCTTTGCCGGACAGGGGTACAAGGAACAGGTGCTCACCGGCATCCATCTCGGCCATTATGGCCAGGATCTTACCCCCAGGAGCAATCTGCGTGAGTTGCTGGCCCTGCTTCTGGCCCGGAACCTGCCGGTGCGTTACCGCTTGAGCTCCCTGGAACCAACCGAGATCACGGACGAGCTCCTGACCCTCATGGCCGGATCGCCGGCGGTCATGCCCTATCTGCATATTCCCTTGCAGAGCGGGGATGACCGGATCCTGCAGAGGATGAACCGCCGCTATCCCGCCGCTACCTTTGCCACGGTGGTGGAACAGATTGTGGCGCGCCTGCCCGATGTGGCCATTGGCGTGGATGTGCTGGTCGGTTTTCCCGGCGAGGACGAGGGTGCCTTCCGCAACACCCACAGCCTGATCGAGTCGCTTCCGGTGAGCTATCTCCATGTGTTCCCCTATTCGCGAAGGCCGGGAACCCCGGCCGCCGGCATGGCTGATCAGGTTCCCAAGGCGGACAAGGAGGAAAGGGTTGCGCTTCTGAGGGATTTGGATCATAAAAAACGGACTGCTTTTCACCGTAAGCATCTGGGCAGCATCCGGCAGATTCTGGTGGAAGGACGCAAGCAGGGGTGCCTGCTGCGGGGCTATACCGGAAATTATATCCCGGTCTCCTTTGAGGGGGATAACGCTCTGGTGAATCAGCTGGTTACGGTGCGCCTGGAAGAGCTCACCGACGACGGGGTGCTGGGCAGGGTTGTCTGATTGATGTTTCGCCACGAAAACCACGAAAGACACGAAAAAATGTTGGCTATTTCCCGGTTCATCAGCCGCAAAGACCCAAATTTTTTTGCGCTCTCTTTTGGTGTTTTTTGTGGGTTTCGTGGCGAAAAAACTTTTTTCTTTTTTATGAGACCATCATGATTGGGGAAATAATTGCCATCGGCGATGAGCTCACCTCCGGGAGTGTGCTGAACACCACCAGTTACTTCGCGGCAAGCCAGCTTTTTGCCGCGGGTCATGAGATCCTGGCCATGACCACCATCGGGGATGATCCGGAGCTCATTGGCCGCACCCTGCAACGGGCTATGCGGCGGGCTGATTTTGTTATTGTCACCGGCGGCCTGGGCCCGACCACCGATGATTTGACCAATGCCGCCGTTTCCTCGGCCCTTGCCCGCCCCGCCACCTTTTATCCGGAAATATTCAAGAAAATCCAGGCATATGGCAAGCGTCTGCCGACCGGCCAGCGGGTCTCCCTTGAAAAACTGGCCTGGTTGCCGGCGGGCGCCCATGCCCTGCACACGGAAGCAAAGATGGCCGGGTATTTTCTGGTCCAGGACGGCAAACCCATATTTTTTCTGCCAGGGGTGCCGCAGGAAATGAAGGATCTGCTCCTTGAAACGGTGATCACCCGGCTGGCTGTCTGGGAAGGCGAGGAGGTCCGCCAGGTGCGCCAGAAGGTGTACAAGGTTGTGGGGTTGGCCGAGTCCGAAATCAACCGGAAGCTTGCCCATCTGGAGGGCCGCGATCCACGGGTCAGGATCGGCTATTATCCCGTGTTTCCCGAGGTGCATGTCAGTCTGACCGTTACCGGGGCCTCAAGTCAGGAGGCCGAGGCGGTCTTTACAAAATACGACGGTCAGGTGGCGGCCTTCCTGGGCGATTGCTGTTACGGATCCGGGGGTGAGACCCTGGAGGGCGTGGTGGGGAGCTTGCTTGCCGGGCGCGGTCAGACGGTGGCCGTGGCGGAATCCTGCACCGGGGGGCTCATCGGCCATACCCTGAGCAGGATCGCCGGGAGTTCCGCCTATTTTCTGGGAGGGGTGGTGGCCTACAGCGATGCCTTGAAGGAGCGGCTGCTCGGGGTTAACCGGGAGATCATCCTGCGTTCCGGCGCGGTCAGCGCGGAAACCGCCAGGGGTATGGCCGAGGGGATGCGGCGGGTGACGGCCGTTGACCATGCCCTTGCCGTTACCGGCATTGCCGGACCCACCGGCGGCACGGAAGACAAGCCGGTGGGCACGGTCTATTTCGGCCTGGCCAGCCCGGACAAGACCCAGACCTTCCGCTTTCATTTTTCAGGGGACCGCGGGCAGGTGCAGGCCCTGGCCAGCCAGACGGCTCTTGATCTTTTACGCCGGCGCCTGCTTGGCCTTGATAATGAATGCAGGACAGTGTAAAACGAACCGACTACAATTCCTCACGGCGCAGAGACGCGAAGTTAACGAGGAGATCGTTTCGCCAGGCAAACACAAGAAACCGTTCGGCCTGAGCTTGGCCAAGGCCAGGAGTGGTAACGTGACCACGGTTCGACAGGTTCACCGCCAACGGTAACGGTTGTAACCGAACGATCCCATCGTTTATTGTTTAAAACATTTTATTTGCGTCTCTGCGGCGTTCGTTATTTTTTCGTTTTTACGATTTCCTCATACTTGGGAGACTTAAAACATGGCCATTGCCGAAGAAAAGAACAAAACCCTTGATACCGCGATTTTTCAGATCCAGAAGCAGTTCGGCAAGGGATCGATCATGCGGCTCGGCACCGACGAGCGGGAGGCGGTGGCGGTTATCTCCACCGGCACCCTGAGTATTGATATTGCCACCGGGGTCGGCGGCGTGGCCCGTGGCCGGATTACGGAAATATACGGGCCTGAGTCTTCCGGCAAGACAACCCTGGCCCTGCATATCATCGCCGAGGCCCAGAAGGCCGGGGGCAGCGCCGCCTTCATCGATGCCGAGCATGCCTTGGACATCGGCTATGCCGAGCGCCTCGGGGTCAAGGTTGACGATCTCCTTGTCTCCCAGCCCGACTATGGCGAGCAGGCCCTGGAGATCGCCGAGATCCTTATTCGCAGCGGGGCGGTGGATGTCATTGTCGTGGACTCGGTGGCGGCCCTGGTGCCCAAGGCGGAGATTGACGGCAACGCCGGGGATTCCCATGTCGGACTCCAGGCCCGGCTCATGTCCCAGGCCATGCGCAAGCTTACCGGGGTGCTCAAACGCACCAATACCGCGATCATCTTTATCAACCAGATCCGGATGAAGATCGGGGTCATGTTCGGGAACCCGGAAACCACCACCGGCGGCAACGCCCTCAAGTTTTACAGTTCTCTGAGGCTCGATATCCGGCGGCAGGCAGCCATTAAAGACGGGCAGGAGGTGATCGGCAACCGGACCAAGGTCAAGGTGGTGAAAAACAAGATGGCCCCGCCCTTCAAGGAGGCTGAGTTCGACATCATCTATGGCGAAGGCGCCTCCAAGGTCGGGGATCTGCTCGACCTGGCCGCGGCCCAGGATATTGTCGAGAAAAGCGGGGCCTGGTATTCTTATAACGGCGAGCGCATCGGCCAGGGGCGGGAGAATTCCAAGCTTTTCCTCAAGGAGCATCCGGAGCTGTGCGCTGATCTTGAAAGAAAGGTGCGCCTCGGGTATGGTTTGCCCGTGGCCGGTGAGAAAGCAACGGCTTCACCGGCTGCGGCAGCCGACTGATTCGGTTTAGGAGCCGTTACGGAATAACCATCGCCGTTAACAGCAGCGTAAGCGGCGCTGCTCCGTTACGGCTCCTTATGCCGTTCATGCCATTTAAAGGACATGATTATTTTTTTACAACGGCTTACGAAGGAAATATTTTTTAAGAAGCGGGATGCGGATGCGTTCCGCTTCTGTAATTTGAAGGAATGTGGCAATGACCGGAAACGACATACGCAAGCGATTTTTGACCTACTTTGCCGACAAGGGCCATACGGTGGTGGAAAGCTCAGGCCTGGTACCCCACGACGACCAGACCCTGCTGTTCACCAATGCCGGGATGGTCCAGTTCAAGCGGGTTTTCATGGGCGAGGACAAGCGCGACTACCTCCGGGCCGCGACCTGCCAGCGCTGCGTGCGGGCAGGGGGCAAGCACAATGACCTGGAGAATGTGGGCTACACCGCGCGCCACCATACCTTTTTCGAGATGCTCGGCAATTTTTCCTTTGGCGATTATTTCAAAAAAGACGCCATCCATTATGCCTGGGATTTTCTTGCCAAGGAGATAGGGCTGCCGCCGGAAAAGCTCTGGGTCTCGGTGTTTGAAGACGATGACGAGGCCTTTGGACTCTGGGAAAAGGTCAAGGACCTGCCCCGGGGCCGCATTGTCCGGATGGGGGAAAAGGACAACTTCTGGGCCATGGGCGATACCGGCCCCTGCGGCCCCTGCTCGGAGATCCACATCGACCAGGGAGCGGAGGCGGGTTGCGGCAGGCCGGATTGCAAGCTTGGCTGCGACTGCGACCGTTTCCTTGAGATCTGGAATCTGGTTTTCATGCAGTTCAATCGGGACGAAAACGGCACCCTGACCCCGCTGCCCAAGCCAAGCATCGACACCGGCATGGGCCTTGAGCGCATTGCCGCGGTAACCCAGGGGAAATTCACCAACTACGATTCCGATCTGTTTGCCGGAATCATCACGGCAATCGCCACCGCCGCCGGGGTCAGGTACGGAGAAGATGGTGCGGTCAACACGGCTCTGCGGGTTATTGCCGATCACAGCCGGGCCACCACCTTTCTGGTGGCCGACGGGGTGTTGCCCTCCAACGAGGGGAGGGGCTACGTGCTCCGCCGCATCATGCGCCGGGCCATCCGTTTCGGCCGCTCCCTCGGGCTGAAAAAACCCTTTCTGGCCGGGATCACCGAGGCGGTCATCGCCGAGATGGGCGAGGCATACCCCCATCTTCATGAAGCGCGGGAGCTTCTGGCCAAGGTGGTGTACAACGAGGAGGTGCGCTTCCTGGAAACCCTGGACCATGGTCTGTCCATGCTCCATCAGGAGATGAAGCGGTTGCAGGAGGCCGGTCAGAAGGTGGTGGAAGGGGAGTTCATCTTCAAGCTCTACGACACCTACGGCTTTCCCGTTGATATCGTCAAGGATATCGCCATTGAGAGAGGCATGCTGGCGGACGAGGCCGGGTTCAACGCGGCCATGGAAGTGCAGCGCAATCAATCCAAAAAATCCTGGAAAGCCACCTCGCTTGCCGAAATGGGCCCGGGGGTTCGGGATCTGCTTGACAAGGGTCTGCGCACCCGTTTTCTGGGCTATGGGACGCACCACCACCGCGCCGCCATCAGCGGGCTGGTGAGCGCTGGCGGCGCCAGCCTTGAGCAGGCCGGCGCCGGAGAGCAAATCTCCCTGGTCTGCCCGGAAACCCCGTTTTACGCCGAATCCGGCGGGCAGAGCGGCGACCGGGGCATGATCATCGGGCCGCAGGGCAAGGCCAGGGTGGCAGATACCGTGGCCGTGGGGGATGGGCTTGTCCTCCATCAGGCCGAGGTTATCGAGGGCAGCCTGGCCCTTGGCGAGACCGTCGAACTCAAGGTGGCGGAAGGCAAGCGCCAGCGTACAGCCAACAACCATACCGCCACCCATCTCCTGCAGGCCGCTCTGCGCGAGGTGCTGGGCGAGCATGTCAAGCAGTCCGGCTCCCTGGTCAATCCGGATCGGCTCCGCTTCGATTTCACCCATTTTTCTCCCCTCACCCGGGAGGAGTTGGCCCGGGTGGAAAAGATCGTCAATGACGGTATCCGGGCCAATGCCCAGGTGTCCACCGCAGTGCTTGACCGGGAGGAGGCGATCCGGGGCGGGGCCACGGCCCTGTTCGGCGAGAAATACGAGACAAAAGTTCGGGTTGTTTCCGTGGGGGAGATCAGCAAGGAGCTGTGCGGCGGTACTCATGTGGGCGCAACCGGAGAGATTGGGCTGTTCAAGATCCTGAGCGAAAGCGGCATCGCCGCCGGGGTGCGGCGGATCGAGGCGGTAACCGGCCCCGGCGCCCTGGAGCGGTTCCAGCAGGTTGAGGCGCAGCTGGCAATGCTTGCGGCCAAACTCAAGACCTCACCGGATGAACTGGGCGGCAAACTTGAAAAAATCCTGGCCCGGCAGAAAGAGCTGGAGCGGGAGGTGAGCCGGCTGACCGCGGATCTTTCCGTCAATGATATCGACGGCATGCTCGGGAACGCCCGGGAGATCGCGGGGGTGAAGGTGGTTGTCGCGCAGATCGCCATGGATTCGCCGAAAACCATGCGGGAGGTCGGCGACAAGGTGCGGGATGGGTTGGGCAGCGGTATCGCCGTTTTAGGCGGGGTTTTTGAAGGAAAAGTGAGCCTGCTGGCCATGGTTACCAAGGATCTGAGCACCCGGTTTCATGCCGGCCGGATCGTGAAAGAGGTGGCCGCCATGGTAGGCGGCAGCGGGGGAGGGCGCCCGGATATGGCCCAGGCAGGTGGAACCTTGGCGGATAAACTGCCGGAGGCACTGGCGGCGGTGCATGATATTGTCATGGGGCAGGGAGCCGCAGCTTCATAAATACCGTTGAGAAAAAAACAGGTCGGGTTGGTTTTCCGTAGAAATACCCAGGGGAAAACGGGAAAAAAATCAACGGGAAAATGTATTGACAGGCCAAAAAAATTCGATTAGAACCGTTCAATTGTTAATGAACGGAGATTCATTTCATACGTACATCCTAAGAATTTTTCACATAATAAATTGTAAAGAAAACGGGGGCCAGTCATGATTACCATCGACCTGACTATGTTCATTCAGATTGTCAATATGCTCTTGCTTATTGTCGTCCTGAATGCAGTCTTGTACAAACCGATCCGCTCAATTCTTGAAGAGCGGCAGAAGAAGATCGGCGGCCTTGATGAGGGCATTGACCAATTCAAGAAAAATGCCGTGTTGCGCCTTGATGAGTTTGCTCAGAAGATGAAGGATGCCAGGATCAGGGCCAAAAAAGAGTACGAGGCTGCCCGGAGTGCGGCCCTTGCCGAAAGCACGGAAAAACTGGCCGGGATCCGCAAGGAGATTGACGCGCAGAAAACCGGTCAGCTAGCGGAAATAGAAAAGCAGTTTGTCGTGGCCAAGTCCGAGCTGCAGGGGCAGATCTCCGGGTTTGCCAATGAGATGGCTGGCAAGGTTTTGGGGAGGGCTCTGTAAATGAAGAAAACATCTTGGAAAAAAACCGGCGCCGCCGCCTTGTCTGTGCTTGTGGCGCTGAGTCTTGCCGCAGCGGCCAATGCCTCGGGCGATGGCGCCATTCCCAGGGAGAAGTTGATGGATCTCCTGTGGCGGACCATGAATTTCGCCGGTCTGGTCATCATTCTGGTGTTTTTTCTGAAAAAACCCTTTGCCGATGGCTTGAGCAGTCGGCGGGAAGGCATCAAGGATCAGCTTGAGGCCCTGGAGTCCCGCAAGGCCGAAGCAGAGCAGCTGTACAAGGAGGCCGAAGCCAAACTTGCCAGGCTCGATGATGAGGTGAACGGTATCATCGCCGAGGCGGTCAAGCAGGGTGAGGCGGAAAAGGCAAAGATCATCGCCGATGCCGAACGCAATGCGGGCGACATCAAGCGCCAGGCGGAGATGGCCGTGGCCCATGAGCTTGCCGAGGCCAAGACCCGGCTGAAGGGTGAGATTGCCGAACAAGCCGTGCTGCTGGCAGAAGAGTTGGTCAGGAAGAATATTCAGCCTGCGGATCAGAGCAGGATGGTCGAGCTGTCTCTTGATAAGGTGGGAGGTATTCAGTGAAGAATACAGTGTTAGCCAAACGATATGCCAAGGCGCTGTTTGCGATTGGCAAGGAAGGCAATGCCTTCGCGGAGTTCACCAAGACCCTCAATGCCATGGCCGAGCTCTTTGCCGGCATGCCCGAGGTGGCCGATGCCCTGACCAATCCGCTCTATCCGGTTGAGGCGCGGGAAAAGGTCATGGAGCATCTGCTCACCTCCATGCAGGTTTCCCAGGTTCTGGGTAATTTTTTCAAGCTGCTGGTGCAGAAAAAACGTGCGGATATCCTGCCCGACATCGCCGCGGTATTTCAGGCGATGGTCGATGCGGATAACAATATGTGTCAGGGAACGGTGGTTTCGGCCATGGAGCTGACCCCCGAACTCAGTGCAAAGGTCAAGGCAACATTGGAAAAAATAACCGGCAAGCAGGTCGTCCTTACGGCCCAGGTAGACCCGTCCATTATTGGCGGGATCGTGGCCAAGGTCGGTGATCTGGTGCTCGATGGAAGCATCAGGTCACAGCTGGCTGGTTTAAAAGAATCCATTAAGGGGAGTTAATAAGACAAATGCAGATCAAAGCCGAAGAGATCAGTCAAATCATCAAGGGGCAGATCAAGGATTACGAAAGTAAAGTTGATCTGAGTGAAACCGGCACCGTAATCTCCGTTGGTGACGGTATCGCTCGTGTGTACGGGGTAGAGAAGTGCATGGCCATGGAGTTGCTGGAGTTCCCCAGCGGGATTCTTGGCATCGCCCTGAACCTGGAAGCGGACAACGTTGGCTGCGCGATCCTTGGCGACGTCAGAAAGATCAAGGAAGGCGACACCGTAAAACGGACCGGTCGTATCGCCGAGGTTCCCGTCGGCCCCGAGATGGAAGGCCGCGTCGTTGACGGCGTGGGCACTCCCATTGACGGTCAGGGGCCGCTCAATGCCAAGCACAGCTCCAAGATCGAGGTGCTGGCGCCCGGCGTTATCGCCAGAAAATCCGTCCACGAGCCCTGTTACACCGGCGCCAAGGCGGTTGACGCCATGACTCCGGTTGGCCGCGGTCAGCGTGAGCTGGTCATCGGCGACCGGCAGATCGGCAAGACCGCTCTCTGCGTTGATGCGATCATCGCCCAGAAATACACCGATGTGCACTGCGTCTATGTGGCCATCGGCCAGAAGAAATCCACCGTGGCCCTGGTTGTTGAGGCGCTCCGTAAGCATGGCGCCATGGAATACACCACCGTGGTCGCGGCCTGCGCCTCCGATCCGGCGCCCATGCAGTATGTCGCCGCCTTTGCCGGTTGCGCCATGGGCGAGTACTTCCGTGACAACGGCCAGCATGCCCTGATCATCTATGACGATCTTTCCAAGCAGGCGGTTTCCTACCGTGAGCTCTCCCTGCTCCTGCGTCGTCCGCCCGGACGCGAAGCATACCCCGGCGACATCTTCTTCAACCACTCCCGTCTGCTGGAGCGGTCCTGCAAGGTGAACGATGCCCTGGGCGCCGGTTCTCTAACGGCTCTGCCCATCATCGAGACCCAGGCCGGTGACGTTTCCGCCTTTATCCCGACCAACGTTATCTCCATCACCGACGGTCAGGTATACTTGGAGCCCAACCTGTTCTTCGCCGGTGTTCGTCCCGCGATCAACGTCGGCCTTTCCGTCTCCCGCGTAGGTGGCGCTGCCCAGGTTAAAGCCATGAAGCAGGTTGCCGGCACCCTTCGTCTGGATCTGGCCCAGTATCGTGAGCTTGCCGCCTTTGCCGGCTTTGGTTCCGATCTGGACGCCGCCACCCAGGCGCAGTTGACCCGCGGCGCCCGTCTGGTTGAGATCCTGAAGCAGCCCCAGTATCAGCCGCTGCCCATGGAAAAACAGATCTGCATCCTCTTTGCCGGTACCCGCGGCTATCTCGACACCCTGCCCATCGACAGCCTGGCTGAGTATGAGCAGCAGCTCTATGCCCATATCGAGAAAAACCAGCCGAGCATTTACGATGACCTGAAGGAAAAGAAGGCCATCGATGCAGCTCTCGAAGAGAAGATCAGGGCCACTCTGCAGGCTTTCGGGGAATCTTTCAAGGCTGCCAAGGGCCTTAAATAAGGGGGGGTAAGGTCTCATGCCGAGCCTAAAAGATGTAAAAACAAAGATTGGTGGGGTGAAGAAGACTTCACAGATCACCAAGGCCATGAACATGGTTGCCGCGGCCAAGCTTCGCGGGGCGCAGCAGAAGATGGAAGATTTCCGTTCCTATGCCGAGAAGTTCAACGCGGCCATGGGCAATCTTTCCTCGGCCATGGATTCCGGCGCTTTTCCCCTCATGGAAAAGCGTGAGGTCAAGACCGTGGAGATCCTGGTGGTCACTTCGGATCGCGGTCTGTGCGGAAGTTTTAACGCCAATATCCTGAAGATGACCGACAAGCTCATTGCCGGTTTTGAGGCTCAGGGCAAGAAGGTCTCCCTGGTCTGCGTCGGCAAGAAGAGCGCCGGCTATTTCCGGAAAACCGGCAAGGTCCGGCAGCGGTATGTCGACCTGATGGGCACCTTCCAGATGTTCAATGCCCGGACCATTGCCCAGGATATTGCCGCAAACTTTCTCGCCGGCGACAGCGATGAAGTGCGCATCGTCTACGGTCACTTCAAGAGCGTTGCCGTACAGCGTCCTGCAGAGCAGATGTTTCTGCCCATCCAGCCGGACGCCGTAGCGGCAACGGGGGCAACCTCTTCGGCTGCCGGTTCCTACATCTATGAGCCGAGCACCGAGGAAATCATGGAAGTGCTCCTGCCGCTGTACATGAATGTCATGGTCTACCATGCCATGCTGGAAGTAAGCGCCAGCGAGCATGCCGCCCGGATGAGCGCCATGGATAACGCCACCAACGCCTGTAAGGATATCATCCACAGCCTGACCCTGATTTACAACAAGGCCCGGCAGGCTGGCATTACCGCGGAGCTGATGGATATTGTCGGCGGCGCCGAGGCGTTGAAGTAACCAGGTGAAATCAGGCTGAATCATTCAGCTGTCATAGATTGTCAATGTAAGTACTAGCTGAGGAGGCTTTCCAATGAGTGCAGCAAGAGTTGGTAAAATTGTTCAGGTCATCGGACCTGTTGTAGACGTTGAGTTTGAGCCGGACAACCTGCCGGAGATCATGAACGCCCTGTTGGTCAACAACAAGGGTATTAGTGACGAGCCAGGCAACCTGGTCATCGAGGTTTCCCTGCATCTTGGCGACAACGTGGTTCGCTGCGTTGCCATGGATCAGACCGACGGCCTGGTTCGCGGTCAGGAGTGCACGGATACCGGCAAGCCCATTGAGATCCCCTGCGGCGCTCCGGCCCTGGGCCGGATCATGAACGTGGTCGGTCGTCCGGTTGATGGTCTGGGGCCCATTGCCTCCGATAAAATGCGCACCATTCACCGTCCTGCCCCTGCTTTTACCGATCAGTCCACCGAGGTCCATGTTCTGGAAACCGGCATCAAGGTTATCGACCTGCTGGTTCCCTTCCCCCGTGGCGGCAAGATGGGGCTGTTCGGCGGCGCCGGTTGCGGCAAGACCGTTATCATGATGGAGATGGTTAACAACATTGCCATGCATCACGGCGGTATCTCCGTATTCTGCGGGGTTGGCGAGCGGACCCGTGAAGGAAACGATCTCTACCACGAGATGAAAGAGTCCGGCGTTTTGCCGAAAGCCGCCCTGGTTTACGGCCAGATGACCGAACCGCCGGGAGCCCGCTCCCGTGTCGCCTTGACCGGCTTGTCCGCAGCGGAGTACTTCCGTGATGAAGAGGGCCAGGACGTGCTCTTCTTCGTTGACAACATCTTCCGGTTCACCCAGGCCGGCGCCGAGGTTTCCGCGCTTCTTGGCCGTATTCCTTCCGCGGTTGGTTATCAGCCCACCCTGGCCACCGACCTCGGTGCCCTCCAGGAGCGGATCACCTCCACCAACAAGGGTTCCATCACCGCTGTCCAGTGCGTTTACGTGCCGGCCGACGACCTGACCGACCCGGCTCCGGCCACCACCTTTGCCCATCTGGACGGAACCGTTGTTCTTTCCCGGCAGATCGCCGAGCTTGGTATTTACCCGGCTGTTGATCCGCTGGACTCCACCTCCCGGATTCTCGATCCCAATGTCTTGGGTGAAGAGCATTACCTGGTTGCCCGCGGCGTGCAGACCAGTCTCCAGAAATACAAAGACCTGCAGGATATCATCGCGATTCTGGGGATGGACGAGCTCTCCGAAGAGGACCAGACCCTGGTTACCCGCGCCCGGAAGATCCAGCGGTTCCTGTCCCAGCCCTTCACCGTTGCCGAGACCTTCACCGGCATGGCCGGCAAGTACGTCAAGGTTGCCGACACTGTCCGCGGATTTAAAGAGATCCTGGAAGGCAAACATGACGAGCTGCCCGAGATCGCTTTCTACATGGTAGGCAGCATTGAAGAGGCGGTTGAGAAAGCCAATAAAGAGAAGGCTGCTGCTTAAGGAATTGAGGATTACCCATGGCTGAAAAATTAAAGTTGGAAGTGGTAACTCCCAAAGGGGCCGTAGTGAGCAAGGAGGTTGACATTGTCACCGCTCCCGGCTACGGCGGTGAATTTGGTGTTCTTGCCAATCATGCGCCTTTCCTGAGTACGATCAAGACAGGCGTCCTGACCTACAAGACAGGGGCTCAGGAAGAAACCCTGATGGTGAGTGGCGGTTTTTGTGAAGTCTCCAATAACAAGCTGACCTTTCTCGTTGAATCGGCGGAGCGTGGGGCAGATATTGATGTCGAACGCGCGATGCGGGCCAAGGAACGGGCGGAAAAACGGCTGGCGGAAGCGCAGGCCCAGAAGGAAAAATTTGATCGAACCCGGGCCGAGGCTGCCTTGCAGAGGGCATTGAGTCGGCTTAAGGTTGCCGAGAGGCGCAAGCCTTCCTGAGAAGAAGGGATACAATGGTAATTAAAAAGCCGCTCGGCAACGAGCGGCTTTTTTTTATCTGGCAATGGGGGGGAGAAACCTTACAGCTTTTCGCTGAGATTCGCCTCAACAACAAAAGAACCAGCCGCGGTTTCAAAGGGGATGACAATGGTTGGCGCCTTGGAGTAATAGGAGATTTCCACACCCTGGCCAACGACCATGTTGGGGGTGGCCAGGTCAAACTTGTGGTCAAGCTTGGCCAGCTGGGCCTTGGCGCCGCCACAGATCATATTGGTCAGTTCGCCAACAGCGTCAACAACCTCATCGTCAATCTTCGCCTTGGGCTCTTCCATCAGCATGTTGGCAACAATTTTCAGGATGCATTTTTCCGTAAAACTTACGATCATGGAGCCGGTGATCTCTTCGGAGGTCATGCCGATGATGCCGGTAACCTCGCCATACGAGGTGGTGCCGTCTTTCAGCCGGGGTTTTTGCGGAGTTACCTGGGTCTGCGCCATTGTTTCCAGAACATTTTTGGCGGCAGTCAAAAATGGATTAATGAATTCTGCTTTCATGGATGTCCGCTCGCGTTTTCTCTGCTGATTGTTGTTGAAAGGTATTATTTCAGCTTGCGGAATATCCTCTGAATTGTCAAGCGCCATTTGGCGCGCCGGCGGCCAATTTGACCGGTATTCTTTCCCCTCGGGAAGGCGCCTGCGTGACAGGCGTTTTTTTTCAAGGCAGGCAATTGGCGGGAAAGATAATTTATGCATGAAATGCTTTTGAAAACATATTAACATGTAAAAATATGGTCTAACCTGTCGTTATTACGATAAATATCGGTATTTGTACCGATGGTTTCCAATCTTCCGGGTAGGAGGCAGTAATGGATGCAAAAGAAAGAATGAACATTTCCCGGCAATTTTCACGGGAATTACCCGTTGCCGGGCGGGTCACGAATTTTGACGAGGTTGTTTCCGGCTATGAGGCCAAGGCTGCCCAGCTTGAGGCGGAGCGCTGCCTGCAATGCAAAAAACCAAAATGCCGGGAAGGCTGCCCCATCCACAACGATATCCCCGGCTTTATCAAGCTGTTGCGGGAAGGCAAGATCGAGGAGGCATACTGGAAGGACCGTGAAACCAACTCGCTTCCCGCCATCTGTTCGCGGGTCTGTCCCCATGAATTTCAGTGCGAGGGGCACTGTATCCGGGGAAAAAAGGGTGAGCCGGTGGCCATTGGCATGCTCGAGCGCTACATCGTTGACTGGATGGTGGCCAACAACAAGAATCTGCTCCAGCCCTGCGCCCTGCCCAAGGGTAAAAAGGTGGCCATTGTCGGTTCCGGCCCGGCCGGAATGTCGGCGGCCTATTATCTTGCCCGCGAAGGCTACCATTGCACGATTTTTGAAAGTCTTCCCGTTTTTGGCGGCATGCTGGCGGTCGGCATCCCGGCTTACCGTCTGCCGCGCCAGATCATTGCCGCGGAATGCGAGGCCTTGAAAAATTGCGGGGTGACCCTGGTGCATGGGGTGACCATCGGCAAGGATAAAACCCTGCGGGATCTGCGGGATGAGGGTTTTGCCGCGGTATTTCTCGGGCCGGGCGCCCATTTGAGCCGGAAGTTGGGCGTGGATGGAGAAGATCTCGAAGGGGTGGTGCACGGGGTTGATTACCTGCGCAAGGTCAATGTGGGCGAGGCGCTGAATCTCGGGAAAAACGTGGTGGTGGTCGGCGGCGGGAACGTGGCCATTGACTGCGCCCGGACCGCCCTGCGCACCGGCTCTGATCATGTGTTCATCCTCTACCGGCGCACCAAGGCGGAGATGCCCGCCTCCCAGGCCGAGATCCATCATCTGGAGGAAGAAGGCGTGCGCATCGAGATGCTGGCGGCCCCGGTTGCGATCCATGGTGAGAACGGCAGGCTGAGCAGGATCGAGTGCATCCGGATGGAGCTTGGCGCCTGCGATGCATCGGGCCGTTGTCGGCCTGTGCCCAAGGAAGGCTCGAACTTCATGCTTGCCGCCGATGCCATTATCCCGGCCATCAGTCAGGATGTGGACATCACCGCCGGTTCCGGCGTCGATCTGGCCTTGAGCCGCTGGGGAACCTATGTGGTGGATGAGGTGACCATGCAGACCTCCGAGGAGTGGATCTTTGCGGCAGGCGATGCGGTGCTTGGACCCCAGACCGTGGCCAAGGCCGTGTATCAGGCCAAGGAGGCCGCCGAGTCCATCAAGCGGTATCTTGAGGGCAAGGACCTCAAGGAAGGACGCCGGGCCTTTTCCCTCGATTAACAGTTCTTCTGGAGAGAATCGCGTAAAAAGCCCCGCCAGTGGAAAACCGGCGGGGCTTTTTCGTGTTCGGTCGCAAATTGGTGAAGGGTGCATGACCAGCCCGGAGGTGTGCGATTGCACCGGGAGAATCAATGATTGCATGGTAGGGAATGGGCTGGGCCAGCGGTGAGGCCACCCGGCGATTTTTTGCAAAGAAGGGGGCGCCGGCGCCCATAACACGCGGGATCGCGCCGCCACCTCTCGGGTTCAGCGGCTGAAATTGCGGGCCAGGCTCATGCTTTCAACATATTGGGCCACGCCGCCGGAGAGGTGATTGGCCACCTCGGCAAGATAGGCCTCATTTTTAAGCCGTTTTTCCTCCTCCGGATTGCTCAAAAAAGCGATTTCGGTGAGGATGGCAGGCATCTGGGCGCCGATGAGCACCACAAAAGGCGCCTTCTTGACCCCAAGATTGGAGACAGCGCTGAATTTTTTGTTCAGGCCGCTCACCATTTCCTCCTGGACCAGTCCGGCCAGCTTCAGGGATTCGTTTATTTTTGAATTCTGCATGAGATCAAGGAGGATGGACTGCAGGTCGCTGATTTGTCTGGCCGAGGTGGCGTTTTCCCTGGCCGCCAGCCGCATGGCGTCCTTGTTGCTGGCCAGGTCGAGCACATAGGTTTCGATCCCTCGGGCTTCATGGTTCGGGGCGGCATTCACATGGATGGAAAGGAACAGGTCGGCTTCCTTGGCATTGGCGATGGCCGTTCGTTCTTCCAGGGGGATGAAGACATCGCGGTCGCGGGTGAGGATAACCTCGCAGCCGAGTTTTTCCTTGAGGATCTTGGCCACCCTGAGGGCCACAGCGAGGACGATGTCTTTTTCCTTGAGGCCGCTTGGGCTGCAGGTGCCGGGATCTTTGCCGCCGTGGCCCGGATCGATGACGATTCTTTTTATGCCCAGGCCCAACTGCCGAGCCACAGGGGCTTCCGTCTTGTTCGCGGGGTCGCCCTCTTTGCCCCTGCCTGCGATTTTTCCCTTGCCGCCAGACTTTCCAGCCTTGTCAGGGGCGGTATCGCTGCTCATC
>JAJZSH010000254.1:0-3240 GCA_021822005.1 Deltaproteobacteria bacterium
GATCGCGGGCTGCATGGCATGGGGGGGGATTTCAAAATCGTGGAGAATGCCGTCGATGCGCAGCCGGATCCGCAGGCCGTCGGCAAAGGGTTCCAGGTGGATATCGCTGGCCCGGCGCGTGACCGCGGTATCGATCAGGTTGTTGACATACTTGATGACCGGCGCCTCGGAGGCCATGTCCTTGAGCTTGTCGATATCCGCCTCATCGATGAGCATGGCGGCGGCCTCGTTCTCCTGCTGGCCCAACTGATAGTGCGCACGGATAAGATTCTTGAGCTGAGCCTCGCCGATAACCTGGATGGTGAAGGACGAACCCAGGGCAATCCGGGCGGAGGCGAGAATATCGGAGTCCAAGGGGTCGCTGGTCAGGAGGAAGGGGCCTGAATCCCCTCGGCGGAAGAGGAGGAAGGGATGGTCTTTGAGAAAAAGCTGGGAGATGGGCGGGGTGAGAAACTCGTCCGCGTCCTGGGGAACATACACGGTCAGGCCAAGCTGCTGGGCCAGGGCACCGGCCAGATCCTCCTCGCTGATATAACCCAGGGAGAGCAGGATTTCCCCAAGCCTGCGGGAGACGGTGTCCTGATGGGCCAGAGCCCGCTCCAGCTGGCCGGGTTGCAGCCTGCCGTTGCTGACCAGCAACGAACCGATCTTTTCTTTTTTACGAAAGAAGACGGATTGCATAGGGAAGCCGGACCCTCTGCCGGGCAGGGCTATTCCCAGCTGCCAATGTCGGCGTTTTCTTTTTCCCCGCCGGGCTGGTTGTCCTGCCCGTAGGAATAGATATCCACCTCGCCATGCTCCCCGGGATTGCGGTACTGATAGGGATTGCCCCACGGGTCGTTGGGCACGGCCTTTTTCAGATAGGCGCCGTCCCATTTTTCCGTTCCCGGATTGGTCACCAGAGCGGTCAACCCTTCCTGCTGGGTCGGATAGCGGCCCACGTCAAGGCGGAATCCGTCCATGGCCGCCATGAGCATCTCGATCTGGGTCTTGGCCGTCTTCTGCTGGGCCTTGCCCAGTTTGCCAAAGAGCTTGGGCCCGACCAGGGAGGCGATCAGCCCGAGAATGACCATGACGATCAACAGTTCCATCAAGGAAAAGCCGCGCTGTTTTTTCAGGTTTCGCTGTTTCATGGAGGTATTTTCTGCCTGGCGAAGGTTATCCTTACCCCGGTGCGCTTCGGCCCGGAACAAGGCGAAAAGACTCCATTGTGCTTACAATGGCAGGGCTAAATATGTCAAGAAAAAATGGGGCCAGGGTGCGGGATGCATCATGGTCTGCGCCGCACCTGCATCAGCCTCCCGGCGATGATGGCGAGGAGTCCACAACCGGCGCTGAATAAGGCGCCCATCTTGGCCGCGCCCTGGATGAGCGGATCGGTGAAGGCCTCGCCCGCCACGAACAGGGCGACCGTCAGGCCAAGCCCCCCGATCAGGCCGACCAGCAGCAGCTCCTTTTTACCGACATGCGAAGGCAGCGGATAGCCCAGCCTTTTGCCCAGCAATCCCATGCCGAAGATGCCGCCGGTCTTGCCGATCACGAGAGAGGCCAGGACCAGCCAGGTTGCGACGCCGATGGCGGCGAATTCCACCCCGGCGTTGGCCAGACCGAACATGAACAGCCCGAAATCCACCACCACCTTCCATTCGTGCTCGAAGCTGGCAAGGGGGGAGAGATCCCTGGGGTCTTCCTCGAAGAGATGTTTGTGTTCCCGTGGAGGATGGGGCAGGAAGGGAACGATGAAGGCCAGAGCCAGGGCCGGATGGACATGGGCCTTGAACAGGCCGATCCAGCTGAGCACGCCCCCAATGAGGAGGTAGGGCCAATAGGTGGCGGCCTTGCCTCGCCGCAGCAGGAAGGCGATGCCCATGCCGGCCAGGGTAAGCCCCAGCCATTGCGGGGCAACGGGATGCAGCGGGTCCGGGTAAAAAACCGCGATGATGGCGAGGCCGATGGCGTCGTCGGCTATGGCCACCAGCAGGAGGAAAGAGATGGCGGGATGCCGCCTGCCGAAAACCAGGCTGGCGGCCAGCCAGGCCAGGGCAATGTCGGTGGCGGTGGGAATGCCCCAGCCCCTGCTGAGTGAGGGGGTGCCGATCAGAGCGTTGAGGCCCAGGTAGACGAGCACCGGGCCGACTACCCCGCCCAGCGTTGCCAGCAGGGGGTTCACCGCCTTGCGCAGGGGATGGAGATCCCCGCCGGGAACGCAGCTCTGGGTAATCTCCGCGGCGGCCATGCCGAAAAACAGCACCATGAAAAATTCATTGGTGAGGAAATGGAAGCTGAGCGGCCCGAACATGGGCGCATGGTTGAAACGGTGGTAGGCTTCCGGCGCCAGATTGACCCAGATCAGGGCAACCACAACCCCGGCAAGCAGCGGGACCGAAAATTCCCGGAGCAGGTTAAAATGTTTTTTCACGATTCATCCTTATGCTGGATTGGCAAAAAAATCGTCACACCGGTGAAAACCGGTGTCCAGGCTTTCCGCAACTGCACAAAGACACTGGATCGGAGTCTCGCTCCGCTTGCTTACCTCCGGCTTTCGCCGGAATGACGAAATATCGCGATGTTTGGCTTTTTCCGAACACATCACCCTTCACTGTGCCCCGGCCTCGTTAATCCTGGCGATCAGTTCGCCGATGTCCACCGGCTTCATCAGATAATCGAACAGGCCGCGCTGCATGCCGATGATGCCGCTCTCCGTGGAGCCGTGTCCGGTGAGAATGATCACCTGAATCTTGGGGTCGTGCTGCTTGATCAGGTCCAGGGCGGCAAGGCCGTCCACCCCCGGCATCATCAGGTCGAGGAGAACCACGTCCGGCCGCCAGTCGGCAGCGAGCGCGGCCATCGCTTCCTCGGCGCCGCCCACGGCTTTGGCGGCAAAGCCCCGCAGCTCCAGACGCTCCGCCAGGGTTGTCCCGAAATCAAGCTCATCGTCAACAATCAGAATCCTATGCGCGGTCATCGCTTTCGTCCTCGCTGCCTTCGCTGTAAACCGGAAAGGTGATGATAAAGGTGGTGCCGACCCCAACCTCGCTGCTCACCTCTATCCTGCCGCCCATTTTCTGCACGAGGCCATAGGTGATGGACAACCCCAGTCCGGTTCCCTTTTTTTCCTCGTTGCCCTTGGTGGTGAAAAACGGCTCGAAGATATTCTTCAGGATCTCCGGGGCAATCCCCGGCCCGGTGTCGGAGATTGCCACCATGACCGTCTTGTGGTTTTCCCGGCGGGAGGTGATG
>JAJZSH010000254.1:3250-4692 GCA_021822005.1 Deltaproteobacteria bacterium
CTCGTCTTGGCACCGAAACGCAGGCTCGTGACCGAGTGCTCCCCTCACCCCCTGGCTTCGTAGCTTGTGGTTTTCCCGGCGGGAGGTGATGTGGATCTCGCCGTCGCTGCGGATCGCGTCGATGGCGTTGTTGATCACATTGAGAAAAACCTGCTGCAGCTGGCCATGGTCCACCCGGATGACCGGCAGGTCCGCCTGGAGTTGCAGGATAACATGGATGTTGCGATAGACTGCTTCTTTTTCCAGGAAGCTCAAGACCTCCTGGATGATCCCGTTGAGTTGCACCAGGGTCAGGGAGGTTTCCATCCGCCGGGCAAAGCCCAGCAGCCGGTGGGTGATGGTCCTGGCCCGGCCCACTGCGTTTTGCAGGGAACCCAACTGGTCGAGAAACTTCTCCCTGTGGCGGAAATCCTGGTCCAGACCGACCAGATCCTGCATCAGTCCGGCCTTTTCCCCGATGATCGCCAGCGGGTTGTTGATCTCATGGGCAACGCCCGCGGCCAGCCGGCCGATGGAGGCAAGTTTGTTCGAGTGTTCCGTTTCACTCAAGATCGCGTCCCGCGTTTCATCGGCCTCCCGGAACTTGCCCGCCAGAAAACGGGACAGCCAGACAACCACCCCGCCCGAGGCAAGAAAACAGAGGGTGAGGGTAAGAAGCAGCCGCCCCTTGAAGGAATGCCAGATTTTCCGCGTCTCGGCCCCCGGCTGGTCAAGGACCAGCAGCCAGGGCGTGTTCCGGATCCGGCTCACTGCCCGGTAAAAGCTGCTGCCGCCGCGCATTTCCTCGAAAATGAGGATGTCATTCTGCCTGGGCTTGCGGGTGAGCTGGAAATCCTCCATGGCCCCGCCATGGTAACGGGAGGCGCTTTGCAACGTGCCGCTGTCGTTGATGAAAAAGATGTCCTCCAGGGCCTCGGTGTCGGCCAGGGCCAGAAACCGGTCCAGGGTTTCGGTGTCGATGCTCGCCCGGAGCACCCAGTACTGTTCCGAATACGGGTCTTTCTTGCTGGCGGCCACCACGAAATGGGGAACATTGCGGAAACCGGTGAACACCTCGCTGACATACATCCGCCGGGCCAGGGCCTTATGGAACCAGAGGCTGCCGCTGTAGTCCTTGCCCGCCAGGCGGTAGGGGCCGACATAGGCGCTCTGGATGCCGTCCGGGCCGACAACACTCAGATCGACCAACCCCTGATGCTCCTTCTTGAGCTGCCTGAATATCTGCTCAAGCTTCTTGCTGTCGGACAGATCCTCGAAGGTGTATGTGTCAATGACAACGGTGATCGCCGCCTCCAGTTTTTCCAGATAGGCGTTGATGGTCGCCCTGGCGCTTTCCGCGTTCCAGCGGGCGTTGGCGTATGAATCCTCCCGCAGGAGCTGCTGGTACTGGATAAAGTTGAGACCCGAGGTGATGCTCAGGGGAATCACGGTGTTGGCCAGAA
>JAJZSH010000255.1 GCA_021822005.1 Deltaproteobacteria bacterium
CTTAAATCGACACTCAAATTAGTTCCCTCCCCCCTTGGGGGGAGGGTTAGAAATTAGTTCCCTCCCCCCTTGGGGGGAGGGTTAGGGTGGGGGGGAGTCGTCATGTAGACGCCCAATTGTTGCTTCACCCACCCCCTAACCACCTCCCGTCAAGGGAGGGGGATGCGAAATGAAAAACGTTACATGGTACTAGGGCCTTTTGGTATCCTTGTTGCCGTCGTATTCCTCTAATTTTGTTTCCAGGCCAAAAAGACATTATTGGTAGGAGCGGCTTTAGCCGCGATGTCTTTTGGTTTCGCGGCTAAAGCCGCTCCTACATCCAGCTGATTATTGCCGCTTTGAAATAGAATTGGAATAAATCACTTACGATTCCTTCGGCGGAGGCGGCATGCGTAAAATCCTTTTTCCGGCCCTGCTCATCGCTGTCGTAGCCATCGGCCTGCTCCATCTTTTCACCCCCGGCGATCTCATCTTGTATCACAATATCTACCGGCGGCTCAGTTATTTCCCCATCGTGCTGGGCGGCCTCTGGTTCGGAGTGCCAGGCGGCCTGGGTCTGGCCGTGCTCTCCTCCATCGCCTTTATCCCCCATGTTCTCCTCTATGCTGGTCACGGGCCGCAGGCTGTGAGCGAGTTGATGGAGATCGTCCTCTATCTGGCGGCCGGTCTGCTGGTCGGGGTGATCTCCGGGCGGCAGACCCGCCTGCGCGAACGGTACCGGCAGTTGTCCGAGAAACTGCAGGCCTCCTATGCCCGGCTCCATGAAGAAACCGCCCAGCTCATCGAGGCGGAAACCCGGCTGGCCGCGGCCCAGAAATTTTCCGCCCTTGGCAGGCTGTCCGCTTCCCTGGCCCATGAGATAAAGAATCCTCTCGCTTCCATCAAGGGCGCGGCGGAGATTCTCCGCGATGAATTTCCCGGGGATCATCCGAAACGGGAGTTCGTGGATATTCTTTTCAAGGAAACAGACAGGTTGCACGACACGGTGGAGGAAACCCTCCGCTATGCCAAGGGGCGGCCCCGGGAAAGAGAAGAGGCTCTCGCGCCGCTGGCCGCGGTGGCCCGGCATGTTGGCGCGCTGCTGGAAAGGCAGCTGCGGGAAAAACAGGTGCGCTTTATCCTGCCGGCAAATGGCGAGACCCGGCATCTGCTGGTGGAAAGCGCCAAGTTTTCCCAGGTTCTCTTGAATCTCGGCCTCAACGCCCTGGACGCGGTCCGGCCCGGCGGCCAGATCTGGCTCATGGTCGAAAACGCCGGGGACGGGGGCTGGCGGATCTCTGTCTGCGACGATGGGCCGGGCGTGCCGGAGGCGGAAAAGGAAAGGATCTTCGAGCCGTTTTATTCCGGCAAGACCGATGGCACCGGCCTTGGGCTGCTGATCAGCCGGAAGATCGTGGCAAGCTACGGCGGCAGCCTCCGGGCCACGGACCGTCCGGGAGGCGGGGCCTGCTTCGAGATTTTCCTGCCCGCCAAAAACGGCGCAGGCCTCGGTCAGGCAGGGTGAGGGCGGAGGCGATTTCATGAAACCCCGGATACTTCTGATTGATGATGATGCAAGCCTGCGGCGGGTTACGGAGTACAACCTGAGCAGCGCCGGCTTTACCGTGCTCGGCGCGGCCTCGGGCCGGGAGGGGTTGGCGCTTTTTCACAAGCATGATCCGGATCTGGTGATTACCGATGTGCAGCTTGGCGACCTGGACGGCTTGCAGATCCTGGCGGCGGTGAAAAAGGAGTCGCCTGTCACCCCGGTGCTGGTGATCACGGCCTTCGGCTCCATCGAACTGGCGGTCAAGGCCATGCAGGAAGGGGCCTTCACCTTTCTGGCCAAGCCCTTTGACCGGGAGGCCCTGCGGCTTTCCTGCCGGAAAGCCCTGGAGATGCGGGAGTTGCACGAGCAGAAACAGCAGTTGAACGGCGAAGTCAACCGGCTCACGGGCACCGAGGGCATGGAAACCGCCAACTCGGCCATGGCGGAGTTGCTCGACACGGCCAGGCGCGCGGCCAACAGCGAGGCCACCGTCCTGATTGCCGGAGAATCGGGCACCGGCAAGGAGGTGCTGGCCAGGCTCATCCATCAGCACAGCCCCAGGGCGCAGGGATCCATGGTGGCGGTGAACTGCGCCGCCATCCCGGAGAAACTTCTGGAGAGCGAACTCTTCGGCCATGTCAAAGGCGCCTTTACCGGGGCGGTGAGCAGCCGCAAGGGGTGGTTTCAATCCGCGGCCGGCGGCACCCTGTTTCTCGATGAGATCGGCGAGCTGCGGCTGGATCTGCAGGCCAAGCTGCTCCGCGCCATTCAGGAGAGGGTAGTGAGCCCGGTTGGCGCGGACCAGCCGGAAGCGGTGGATGTCCGCCTGATTGCCGCATCCAACCGGGATCTCTACGCGGCCATCGGCCAGGGAACCTTCCGGGAGGATCTCTACTACCGTCTGGGGGTTATTCTCCTGCATCTCCCACCCCTGCGGGAACGGCGGGAGGATATTGGGCGTCTGGTTGCCCATTTTCTCCTGAAGGTGAACGCTCCCGCCGGGGTGCGATTTTCCGCCGGGGCCTTGGCCAGGCTCAAGGCCCATCCCTGGCCCGGCAATATCCGCGAGCTGCAAAACATTGTCGAGCGCGCGGTTATCCTGCGCAAGGGGCTGCTCATCGAGGCGGATGAGCTCCAGCTTGCTTCGGCGGTCCAGCCTGCAACCGCAAACGGGCTTCCGGAAATCCCGGATGAGGGCCTTTCCCTGGAGGCGGTCGAGCGGGGCCTGATTAAAAAGGCCCTGGCCAAGGCCAACGGCAATCGCTCCGAGGCTGCCCGCCTGCTCAAGATCCCGCGCCATGTTCTGATTTATCGTCTGGAAAAATTCAAGATCTGATTCTCCCTGTCTGGTGGAGAATATCCTTCAGTCGTCTTGGCGAATATTCTCCATAATCCAGATGGTTCCGCCGTTTTCATTTTCGATTCCATCCTGTAAAGAGCTGTTAGATAAGGAATGCCGCCGTCTGTGTCCGGGTGGCATGGCACTTGCTTGATGGAGCTGAAGGCGGGTGGTACGAAGAATGGACGCAAGAATCGGAAGCGTGATGCGATATATTTTTGGATCATTGGGGTTGATCGGCATCCTGGCCTGGGCCTGGTGGGGGGTTGGCAATGCCCCCTCTTTTGCCGGAAATCTAAAAAGCACAACGCTTCTGGTGCGGGAGCGGATTGACCTGACAGGCGGAGAGCCAATGGCGAAGGGTTGCTCCGATTGCGAGCAGAATGTCTGCCCGGCAACGGCGGCAGCCTGGCGGGAGCTTTTTACAAAATATTTGGCGGCAATGATTCCTGAAAAAAAGAAAAAAGGAGAAGCGTGGTGAAAAAAACATCTGTAGTGGTTGCAGCGGTGGCGATGTATGCGATGCTGGTCGGCACGGCCATGGCCGGTTTGTGGGGGGACAAGGTGGTGACCCTTGCCCCGGCCAAGGGGCGACTGGAAATTCCGCTGGCTTCCATCAATGACGGCAAGGCCCACCATTTCAAGGTTCAGGCCACAGATGGCGTCATGGTGACTTTTTTTGTTCTGAAAAGTAACAATGGCGTCATCCGGGCGGCCATGGACGCCTGCGATGTCTGCTACCGTTCGGGCAAGGGGTATGAGCAGAACGGTGATGAGATGGTCTGCCTCAATTGCGGCCAGCGCTTTGCCTCGGCCAAAATCAACGAGGTGAAAGGCGGCTGCAATCCGGCTCCTTTGACCAGGACGATTGAAGGGGATAAGCTGGTGATCGCCATGGCCGACATCGACCAGAACAGTTGGTATTGCAAATACAAAAAATAAGGTAACTATCCAGCTTGATGCCGGAATTTGGACGAAAATTACGGGATGTAACTGTTCAGCAGCGTCGCTTCGCTGCTGCCGCAGATGCGCGTGTCAATCGTCGGCAGAAGTGCCGACAAAGAGGCCGGCGAAGTGTGCTATTGCACATGAGCAGGCCGATGACAGCTAAGCGAGCACAGCGAGACTGCGAAGCAGATGTGGTGCTGCCGGATAGTTACAAAAGATAAGGAGCAACGGCGCGGATGGCTTACGATCTTGAGAAATACCGGGAAAAACGGGAACGGGTTCTGGGGGTGAAGAAACGGGGCCCGGGATTCGGCCGCGTGGCGACCCTTGTCTCCCTCGCCATTCTCCTTGGCTTGGGCATGATTGTCATCCCCAAATCCATCTCCTTTCTGCAAAACCGCCAGCTTGAGGACGCCATTTACAAATTGTCCGGGGAGCGGGCCGGGTCGGAACGGGCGCTGGCGGAACTCAAAAAGCAGGAGGGGGTGCGCGAGGTGGTGGTGGACGGTCATGGCTCGCGGGTTGTCGTGACCTTCAACAGGGAGGTGCTTGATACGGCAAGGATTTCCGCCTTTTTTCTGAAACAGGGAGCGCAGGCGGTGCTTCTCAATGAGGTGGGCCACAACCAGCGGCTGCATACCATGAAAAAGGAGGCCGAGGCGACCGGAGGCCAGTAGCGGCCACCGGACTGCGCGGGAAAAAAACAGATGAAGCTCTATCATATCTCTTGTAACAATCTCAAGCGCCGCAAGGGAAAGGTGATCTTTCTCGTTCTCGGCCTGGTGCTCGGGATCGCCACCATTGTCACCCTGTTGTCCATCACGGAGAGCATGACCCGCGATATCGAGGACAGGCTGGACCGGTTTGGC
>JAJZSH010000256.1 GCA_021822005.1 Deltaproteobacteria bacterium
AGGTTGCGGCATCTTTCCCTGGCCACGGAAAAAACCTATCTCGGCTGGCTCCGGCAATTCATGGCTTGGCGGGGCGACCGTGCCGTCAGTGGCCTGGACAGCGCCACGGTCGTCGCATTCCTCACCCATCTGGCGGTGGAGAAAAGGATTGCCAAGGCAACCCAGTCCCAGGCGTTCAACGCCCTACTGTTCCTCTTCAGGAATGTCCTTGGCCAGGATCTGGATATCTCATCTATGGCTGTGCGGGCAAAGCAAAGCCGCCGACTTCCGGTGGTGCTTTCCCGCCAGGAAGTCACCGCCCTTTTGGCACAGCTTGATGGTGTCTATCGGTTGATGGCCCGTCTGATCTATGGATGCGGGTTGCGGCTGAACGAGTGTCTGGCCCTGCGAGTCAAGGATGTGGATTTTGCGCAGGGATGCCTGATCGTCCGGGCGGGCAAGGGGGATAAGGACCGACGGACAGTGCTGCCGGAGAGTCTGGTGGAGGAGTTGCGGCGACATCTGCAGGACATGCGGCATCTGTATGAGAAGGACCGGGGTAATGGCGCTCCCGGTGTGGCCTTGCCAGGCGCGCTTGAGCGGAAATACCCTGATGCGGGCAAGGAATGGGGCTGGTTTTGGGTCTTCCCGGCCCGGTCGCTGTCCGTTGATCCCCGGTCGCAAGTGGTCCGCCGGCACCATGTGTTTCCGGACACCTTGCAACGGCAGATAAAGAATGCGGTGCGCAAAAGCGGGCTTGCCAAACTGGTTTCGGTGCACACCCTGCGGCACAGCTTCGCCACCCACCTGCTGGAAAACGGCTACGACATCCGTACCATTCAGGAGTTGCTCGGTCACCGCAATGTGCAAACCACTATGATCTACACCCATGTGACCAGCAAGAACCGATTAGGCGTTCGGAGCCCGCTTGATATGCCATAGTGCCCCATGTGTATTGATTTTATATCATCATTTTGTGTTAAATTTAAATAAAGTGATGGTATAATGCCATCATGCGCGAATCACTGGTCGAACTCTTCCAATCCTTTTCCGACGAACTGGAGCCGCAGCAGTTGCAGCGCAAGTTCCTCCGCGCCCTGCTCCGGCTCCAGAACGTGGATCGCGGTTCGGTGTGGATTCGGCGGGAGGAGGGGTTCTGCTGCGTCGAGGCCGAGGGGATCGAGAGCGACAAGGTCAAGGGGCTCTGTCTGCCCCTGGAGGCCAAGAGCCTGGTGCGCTGGGTGATCGAGACCGGCAAGATGGCCCTCTCCCGGCCGGATGGCGACCCGCGCCACTTCCAGGCCATCGAGGCGGATCTGGCCCTCAAGAGCAGCCTCATCCTCGCCTTCCCGCTGCAGCTGAAAGACGGCACTGTCTACGGCGCGGTGGAGGTCATCGACACCAACCCCGAGCACTCCCAGGTCAACCTCGAAAAACAGTACCTCGATTTCCTGCAGGAGCTGGTGAACATCGGCGCGGTAAGCCTGTCCAACGCCCTGGAGTACGACAAGCAGTGCTGCGTGACCCGCCTGCTCCGGAGCGAGATCGAGGCCCTGCGGGAAGATGGGTTGGCCGTGGGGCAGAGCGCGGCTTTCCAGCAGGTGATCGCCACGCTCGCCAGCTATGCGGCCACCGATTACCCGGTGCTGATCACCGGCGAATCCGGCACCGGCAAGGAGCTGGTCGCTACCCGCCTGCACCGTTTGAGCCCCCGCCGCGACCAGCCCCTGGTGGTGCAGAACTGTAGCGCCATCCCGGAAACGCTGCTGGAGAGCGAACTGTTCGGCTACAAGAAGGGCGCCTTCTCCGGCGCGGTCAAGGACAAGAAAGGGCTCTTCGAGGCCGCCGATGGCGGCACCCTGTTTCTGGACGAGATCGGCGACATGCCCATCGAACTCCAGGCCAAGGTGTTGCGGGTGATCCAGAGCAACGAGATCAAACCGCTGGGCAGCACCGAGACGCGGTGGGTCGATGTGCGGCTCATTGCCGCCACCAACCGCAATCTCGAACGGATGGTGGCGGAAAAGTCCTTCCGCCGTGACCTTTTCTACCGCCTCTCGGTCCTGCCCATTGCCCTGCCGCCGCTCAGGGAACGGCAGGAGGATATCCCGCTGCTGTTCACCCTGTTCCTGCGGCGCGAGGCGGCCAAGAACGGGGTGGTGCCGAAACGGGCGGGCAGCGAGGTGCTGGCGCTGCTGCACGCCTATCCGTGGCCCGGCAACATCCGGGAACTCGAAAATCTGGCCAAGTATCTCACCGTGGTCTGTGCCCAGGAGGAGATCGGACCCGCCGATCTGCCGCCTCCTTACATGGCGGCTCCGGCCATGCCGGCAGGGAAGATGCCGCGGCCCGCGCCGGGTCTCTCCCCGCAGCCAAGCGCCATGCCGGTGCCGGCCGGGGCATTGGATTTCGGCCAGCGCACCTGGGAGGAGGTGGAGCGCGACTATGCCACCTATCTCCTGGAACAGCATCATATGAATATGACCTGGGCCGCCGAGGCGGCCGGGGTCAACCGCTCCACCTTTGTCTCCCGCCTGCGGCGCCTCAACCTCACCCTGCCGCGCCGCCGCCGGCCCGCTTCCCGCTGAAACGCCCTCCCCATTTTTTCTGGCATACCTGTTGCTTAATCCCGGGGTGTCCAAATGCGTTACCTGCCACCCGTGATGGTGGTTCATTATTGAAGAGGGGGAGAATCATGAAAAAGCTTCTTTCTGTCACCGCCATCGTTGCCGCCCTGTTGTGGATCAATAACACGGCCCTGGCTTTGGAGGCGGTTGCCGTATCGGGTAGTGAGCCGGTGGCCGCCGCGACCACCACCGACACCACTGCTCCGGCCGAAGTCACTGCCACCGCGACCACCACCGGGACGACAATCACCACGACGGCAACGACGACTACGGCCACCGGCAGCAAGTTCGCGAGCCGGGAGCGATTGCTGGCCACTCTGCTGGGGGAGTTGACCAAGCAGGAAACGGGCGCGACCGCGGCACCCACCGACGCGACCGCGGGAACCACCGATGGCGCCGCGACGACGACCACCAGCGGGACGATTACTACCACGGTTGCCAGCACCACCGGCACCATTTCTGATGCGAGCGGTGAGGGGCAAGCCTCTCAGCAAGATACAGTAACGGAAACTGGACCCTCCGAAGCGCCGGTTGCCACCGACACGCCACCCTCCCCGGGTGATCCCACCACCGCGTCGATCGACGCGAAGCGTGTCGCTTCCTTTGTGGCCAACCTTTCTGATGAGCAGGTCCTTGCCCTGAACCGCTCCTTTAATAACGCCGTGCAGCAGGAGCTCACGCTCAACTACGACATGGACCTGCTGGAGAAGATCGTCACCGAGCAGTACGGCAAGCAGCAGATCAACGCCATGACCAAGGCGCTGGAGGAGGAGGCCAAATTCCTCGCCCTCTATGAGCGGACCGGCAACGAGAAGTTCCAGCAGCGCGCCGAGGTACAGAAGGAGAAGTTCCTGGCCAAGGTGGAACGTGCGAGCCGTGAGGCCATCAAGGGCCAAGCCAGGGAGCGGGTTCGCGGCACCTTGCGTGCCGAGGTGAAGAGCGGAGCCGCGGAGGCCGGCCGGGCTGCGGCCAAGGAGCAGATCAAGAACGAGGCGCGGTTGATGGCCAAGGCCACGGCCGCTGAAACCGCCAAGGGTCTGGCCCGTGAGGCGGCCAGGGATCTGGCCAAACAGGAGGCGAAGCAGCTGGCCCGCAATTCTGCCCGGGAGGCGGCCAAGGACGTGGCCAAGCAGGCGGCCAAGGAAGTGGCCAAAGAGGTGGCCAAGGAGATCCAGCGGGCCAGTGCGAGGGCCAGGAGGAACAACGGCTAATCACGGGGTACGAACAAACGGAAAAGAAGAGGGTTCCTGCGTTGCGCGGGAACCCTCTTCTTGCGGAAGCATCCGGGCGGCGGCGGGAAGGAAAACACGATGAGGGTCCCGATGGCATGGCGAAAGGCAGGATACGGGCTGGCATTGCTGCTGGCGTTGGTGGTGTGGACAGGGAGTGCATGGGCAGCACCAGCGGCAGGCGAGCTGGAGCAGGCGCTCGCTCTCTACCGGCAGGGCGCCTACCCGGAGGCAGGCCGGCTGCTGGAGCAGGTCACCCGCCGGGAGCCGCAGAACGGCCCGGCCCACTTCTTTGCCGGCCTCACCATGCAGGCGCAGGGCAACTATGCCGCCTCGATTCCCTCCTTTCAGGCGGCCATGCGCTACGACCGCGAGTTTGCCCAGCTTGCCACCTATCAGATCGGCCTGGCCCAGCACAAGCTTGGGCAGCGCCAGGAGGCGGAGACAGCGCTCAAGCAGGCCGTGGCCATGGACCCTGGCTCCGATGCCGGCAAAAATGCCCACACCCTGCTCGACACCATCGAGCGCCAGGCGGGTGAGGCTGCCAAGCCGTGGCGCATGCGGCTCGGCCTTGGCTGGGAATATGACGACAACCTTACCGTGGAAGAGCAGGACCTGGCCACCGACCAGGCCGACTTTGCCGCGGTCCTCGAACTGGAGGCCGGGTACCGCCTCACAATGCCGAAGCCCTATCAGGCCGAGCTTTCCTACAGCCTCTACCAGAGCCTCTACGACGACTATTCCCAGTTCGATCTCCAGACCCACACCCTGGGGCTCACCGGCAGCCGGTATGTCGGCGG
>JAJZSH010000013.1 GCA_021822005.1 Deltaproteobacteria bacterium
CTTTCGACGAGCCTGCAGATCAACTCCCTGGGCTGCCCGGCCTGCCGGCCCGCCTACAAAGAGGCCTTGGTGCACTTCCTGGCCGCCCGCAAGGAGCATATCTGCGAAGATTGCCAGCGGCGCAGCCAGACTAACCCGCTTAGGGTGCTGGACTGCAAGAGCAGCCATTGCCAGGAGCAGTATGTGGCCGCGCCTGCCATCCTGGACCATCTCTGCCCAGGCTGCGGTGAGCATTTCAAGCAAACGAAAGGGAGCCTTGATCTCCTGGCTGTTCCCTATACGGTGAACCCGTTCATGGTCCGCGGCCTTGATTACTACACCCGCACCACCTTTGAGCTCATCACCGATGCCCTGGGCGCCCAGAGCGCGGTGGGAGCAGGAGGCCGCTATGACGGCCTGGTGGAACAACTGGGCGGGGCCAAAAACATGCCCGGCATCGGCTTTGCCATGGGCATGGAACGGCTGGTCCTCCTGCTGAGCCAGCAGAACGCGGACGCCTGGCCTGAGACCGCCACAGACCTTTTTGTCGCCGCCCTGGGCGAGGAGGCCGCAGTCGCGGTCTTTCCCCTCGTGCATCTGTTACGGTGCAAGGGGCTGCAAGTGGCCATGGATCTTGAGGGCAAGAGCCTGAAAAGCCAGATGAAGCAGGCGGACCGGGCCAAGGCCCGCTTCGTCCTTATTCTGGGCGAGGAAGAGCTTGCCAGGGGCGAAGCAGTGCTGCGCGACATGACCAGCAAGGAGCAGCAATCCCTGCCGCTGGCCGGGGAGCCAGAGGCGGTATGTGCAACCATTATCGAGAAAATTCGCTGAATTCATTATAATCAATGCGCCCCCTGCAATTCCCGGGTGGTAGGAGCGAGCTTGCTCGCGGATCACGAACAATCGCGAGCAAGCTCGCTCCTACACGTTCCGCCGGGTTTCGTGAAGAGGCACTACCTAAAAGGAGCAGTCCTATGGAATCCATGGGAGGACTCAAACGCACCCATCATTGCAATGCCTTGACCCGCGCCGATGTCGGCAAGGAGATCGTTCTCATGGGTTGGGTGCTGCGGCGCCGGGACCATGGCGGGGTTATTTTCATCGACCTGCGGGACCGCTGGGGCCTCACCCAGGTGGTTTTCAATCCCGAGATCAATGCCGAGGTCCATGCCAAGGCCCATGGCATCAGAAGCGAATGGGTACTGGCCATCCGGGGCATGGTCGAGGCCCGGCCCGACGGCATGGTCAACCCCAAGCTGGCCACCGGTGAGATCGAGGTGCGGGTCTTGGAGGTGCGCATCCTCAACCAGAGCAAGACCCCGCCCTTTCCGCTGGACGAGGAAACCGAGATTTCCGAGACCCTGCGCCTCAAGTACCGCTACATCGACCTGCGACGTCCCCGCATGGCCGAGAGCCTCATCATGCGGCACAAGGCGGCCCAGGCCATCCGCGCCTATCTGAACGGCGAGAATTTTCTTGAGATCGAAACCCCGGTGCTCACCCGCTCCACCCCGGAAGGGGCCAGGGATTATCTGGTGCCGAGCCGGGTCAACCAGGGGAAATTCTTCGCCCTGCCCCAGTCGCCGCAGCTCTTCAAGCAGCTCCTGATGGTGGCCGGCATGGACCGCTACTACCAGATCGTCAGATGCTTCCGCGATGAGGATCTGCGCGCCGACCGGCAGCCCGAGTTCACCCAGGTGGACATGGAGCTCTCCTTTGTCGAGGAGGAGGACATCTACGGTGTGGGCGAAGGGTTGATGCAGCTCTTGTTCAAGGAAACCATCGGCCTGGAGCTCAGCCTGCCTTTCCCGCGCCTGACCTATGCCGAGGCCATGGACCGCTACGGTTGCGACAAGCCTGATACCCGTTTCGGCCTGGAGCTGATCAGCCTCACCGAGGAGGTGCGTAATTGCGGGTTCCAGGTGTTCCGCACCGTGGTAGAAAAAGGCGGCATGGTGAAGGCCATCAACGCCAAGGGCTGCGCCCATTTTTCCCGCAAGGATCTTGACGACCTCACCGCTTACGTGGCCAATTTCGGGGCCAAGGGGCTGGCCTGGGTCAAGGTCAAACCCGAGGGCGAATGGCAGTCGCCCATTGCCAAGTTCTTCTCCGACGAGGAGCGGGCCGGCATGGCCAAAACCCTGGACGCCCAGACCGACGATCTGCTCTTTTTTGTCGCCGATCAAGCCAATGTCGTGCATCAGGCCTTGTCCGAGCTGCGGCTTGAACTGGGCCGCCGCCTGAACCTGATCGACAAGAAACAGTTCCGGTTCCTCTGGGTCTGCGACTTCCCGCTCCTGGAGTATGACCATGAGCAGAAGCGGCATCTGGCCGTGCATCATCCCTTTACCGCGCCCAACGAGGAAGACATCCCTCTCATGGATACCGAGCCGGGCAGGATGCGGAGCCGGGCCTACGATCTGGTCTTAAACGGCACCGAGATCGGCGGCGGCAGCATCCGGATCCACCAGAAGGAGATGCAGGAACGGGTTTTTGCCGCCCTGGGCATTTCAGAGGAGGAGGTGGCTGACAAGTTCGACTTTCTCGTCAAGGCCCTTGAGCTTGGCGCGCCGCCCCATGGCGGCATGGCCTTTGGTCTGGACCGCTTGATGATGATTCTGCTGGGCCGGGACAGCATCCGCGATGTTATCGCCTTCCCCAAAACCCAGAAGGCATTCTGTCCGCTCACCGAAGCCCCAGCCACGGTGGCGAGAAAGCAGCTGACCGAGCTGGGCTTAAGGCCGGATTGGAAGGAATAGTGCAGCTGATAGCTGACAGCTATCAGCCAGGATGTCCCGCACCATCTCCCGGAAATCGGCAATAACCGCGGTCAATTCCGCCTGCTTTTTCGGGCATGGTCATGTCCTTTGGGGCCGCGATAATGGGGCCTTCAGCCGCCAGTCTCGGGGATAAGCTCCTTGAAGGTGACAACCGAGGGGAAATCCTCTGACCGGGCAACCGGCTTGCGGCTGCTGGGACGGGCAACAAAGATGAGAAAGCCCATGCCGTAACGCCGGGCGGAAGCCAGCACCTTTTCGGTATCATCGGCCAGCATGGTTCTTTTTTTATTATAGCCCAGCATCGCTTCCAGCCCTTGCCAGAAAACCGGATCTTCCTTGGCCATCCCCACCTCCTCCGCGCAGATGATCCGGTCAAAATAGCCTGCCAGCGCGGTTTTTTCCATCTTGATGGCCAGGGTCTTGCTGTGGGCGTTGGTCACCAGATAGATCTTCTTGCCCGCCTCGCGGCAGAACCGGAGAAAGGCGACCACATGGGGATGCACCCCGATGAGGTGGTTGATCTTCATCTTGAGGGCCGGGATATCGAGACCCAGTTCGTTGGACCAGAAATCCAGATCGGTCCAGGCCAGGGTTCCCTCCCTCCCCTTATAGCGGGCCAACAGCTCCTGTCTGGCCTCGTCGATGGAGAGATCATGCGCCAGGGCATAGTGTTCCGGCACATAATGCTCCCAGAAATAATCATCAAAATGCCGGTCCAGCAGGGTGCCGTCCATGTCCAGCAGGACCGTGTCTATCGCCTGCCAGTCCAGTTGTGGTGTTTCCGTCATAAGCGCTCATCAGGCCCAGGCCGCTTGTGCGCCTTTCGCCCTGTACCTTTCTTGCTTGAGGCTCTTGCAAAAGTCCTAAAAGTTCCCTCCCCCCTGGCGGGGGAAGGGTTAGGGTGAGGGGGAAAATAGCTATGAAATAGGCAGGTTGCAACTCCACCCTCCCCCCAACCCCCTCCCGTCAAGGGAGGGGGAGTCAATTTGGCAGAGTTTTGCAAGAGGCTCATTTGTCCAGATCCCGGTGAAACAGCTTCACCGGCCATTTTCCCCCGGCCAGATGGCGGTGGATCTCCTCGGCCACCGCCACGGAGCGATGTTTCCCGCCGGTGCAGCCCACCGCGATGGTGAGGTAGGCCTTGCCGGCCTGTTCAAATTCGGGGAGCAGGAAATCAAGCAGTCCGAAGAGATGGGCGAGAAATTGGCCGCCGCTTTCATTTTCCAGGGCATGGGCGGCCACCGCCGCATCCAGGCCGGTTTTCTCCTTAAGTTCCGCCACATAATAGGGGTTTGGCAAAAACCGGACGTCAAACAGCAGGTCTGCCTCGCTTGGCAACCCATGCTTATGGCCAAAGGAAAGGATGTTGACCCGCAGGTCGGCAACCGGGGAAGCCTCGTGCAGCAGGAGCTTGCGCCGCAACTCGGCGGGGGTGAGGCTGCTGGTGTCAATCACCCGGTCGGCCAATTGGCGAAGCCCGGCCAGCCGCTTCTTCTCCGAGGAAATCCCGTCCTGGACCAGGCCGACCTGGGCCAGGGGATGGGCGCGCCGCAGCTGGCTGTATCTGCGGAGCAGGACCGTGTCGTTGGCCTCGAGAAAAATGATCTGCGCCAGCGTGGCCTTGGGTTTAACCTCCTTCAAGACCCCGGCCAGGGCCGGGGCAAGCTCGGCATCTCGGGCATCCATGACCAGGGCCAGGCGATGCGGGCCGTCTGCTTTCCGGGCCATGCCGTCGAGCAGGGGAAGGAGCAGGAAAACAGGGAGATTGTCGATGCACAAAAAACCGGCATCCTCAAAAACATTGAGGGCCGTGCTCTTGCCTGCCCCGGAAAGGCCGGTGATAATGGTAAGGGTCAGGGGCGGGCTGCTGGTTTCATGCATGGCGTTGTGATACGGCAAGGGGGGATACAGGCATCCGGGTCAGCTCAGCTTGGGTTGTTTCCGGAATTTTGAAGGGAGAATCCCCATCTGCTCCCGGTACTTGGCCACGGTGCGCCGCGCCAGCTTGATATCCTCCCTGGCGAAGATGCCGGCGATGGCATTGTCGCTTAAGGGGTCTTGATGGTTCTCGCCGGCAATGATGCCGCGGATGCGCTCCTTGATGCTTTCCGAGGCCATGGCCTCCCCGCTGTCATGGCGGCTGATGGCGGAGTTGAAAAAGTACTTCAGCTCAAAGGTGCCCTGGGGGGTGTGCACGTACTTGTTGCTCGTCACCCGGCTGATCGTCGATTCGTGCATGCCGAGATCCTCGGCCACGTCGCGGAGGACCAGAGGCCTGAGGAAGGCGACCCCTTTTTCAAAAAAATCGTGCTGAAACTTGAGGAGCGATTCAACCACCCGGTAGATGGTGCGTTGCCGCTGATGGATACTTTTTATCAGCCACAGGGCCGACTTCAGTTTGTCCTGCACATAGTTTTTGGTGTCGGCCGGGGCGCCGGAATCCTTCTTCAGGATATCCTTGTAATAGTTGCTGACCTTGAGGCGGGGCAACCCTTCATCGTTTAAGAGAATGACATATTCCCCACCGATCTTGTGCACATAGACATCCGGGATGATGTACTGGGGCTCCTCTGCGGAATAGATCCTGCCCGGATGCGGGTCCAGCGCGGTGATCACCTTGATCGCGCTGAGGATGTCCTCAATGGGTCGGCCCGTACCCCTGGCAATGGCACCAAAATTTCTGTTTTCCAGGGTATGCAGATGCTCCCGGACTATTGTTGCGGCCAGGGACCCCCCAAGCCCCAAGCGGCCAAGCTGCAACAACAGGCAATCCTTGAGATCCCTGGCCCCGACCCCGGCCGGGTCCATTTCCTGGACCGCGCGGATCAGCCGCCGGGCCAGCTCCGCATCACAGCCCGTGCCTTCGGCAATTTCCGCTTCCGTTACCACCAGGAACCCGTCCCGGTTAAGGTTGCCGATGACGAAATACCCGATCTCCTTCTCCTCCTCGGTGAGATGGGAAAGGGTCAGCTGCCAGGCAAGATGGGAGTGAAGGTCCGGTTTGGCCGCCAGGATGTCAAGGCGGGAGGGCAGGTCGTTATCATCCTTGCTCCGGGTGGAGAAGCCGCTTTCATACTCGTTGCTGTAATTTTCCCAGTCTATTTCCCGCAAGGAGGAATCGCTTTCCATCTGGATCTCGGCGGTCCTTTCCGGCTCGCGCGGCGCGGCGTCCATCTCCTCGGGGCCATTGCCTTCCTGCTCTGCCTCGCCCTGGCTGTCTGTCGCTTCCTCCAGCACAGGGTTGATCTCGATTTCCTGCTGGATTGTTTCGGCAAGCTCAAGCCGGGAAAGCTGCAGCAACTTGATGGCCTGCTGCAACTGGGGGGTCATCACCAGTTGCTGGCTGAGTTTCAGTTGTTGTCTCAGTTCAAGAGCCATGTCCGCCGAAATCCTTTCCCGTGAAACAAAAAGCAGAGGCCGGCGCGGAATTGCGCGGCCCGGGTGTGAGTATAGTATAATACTCCATGACGGCAAGGTTTTTGCAAGAAGAAATTACAGGGTGAAGTTTTCCCCGAGGTACATCCGGCGGGCTTCCGCGCTGCCCACAATCTCTTCGGCGTCGCCATGGATGAGGATCTTCCCCTGGCTGACGATATAGGCCTGATCACACACGGAAAGGGTTTCCCGGACGTTGTGATCGGAAATGAGCACCCCCAGGCCGCGGTTTTTCAGATTCCCGATGATCTGCTGGAGATCGGCGACCGATAACGGATCGATCCCGGCAAAGGGCTCGTCCAGGAGAATGAAACGTGGATTGGTGGCCAGGGCCCGCATGATCTCCACCCGGCGGCGTTCGCCCCCGGAGAGCGAATGCCCCCGGTTGCCCGCCAGATGGCTGATCTTCAGGTCTTCCATGAGCTGGCCGACCCGGTTGTTGATCTCTGCCTTGGCCAGACCCAGCGGCTCAAGGACTATGCGGACATTTTCTTCCACGGTGAGCTTTTTAAAAACCGAGGATTCCTGCGGCAGATAGGACAGCCCTTTGACGGCCCGCTGGTGGATGGGCAACCCGGTGATATCCTCCCCATCCAGCAGGATGACGCCTGCGTCAGGCCGGACAAACCCGGCAATGGCATAGAAGGTGGTGGTTTTCCCGGCGCCGTTTGGCCCGAGCAGGCCGACCACCGTGCCGGTTTCAACCCGCAGGCTGATCCCGTCGACAACCGTCCGGTTTTTATAATGTTTGACAATCTCCCTGGTTTCTAAAACAGACAAGCGCGCCTCCGGGGGAATAATGAAAAATGAAAAGTTAAGAATGAAAAGTTAAGAATGAAAAGTTAAAAGATAGCGAGGAGACGCAAGGACGCTGGTGAACATGGATGCCAATATCTGCTAATTTTTCACTTTTCATTTATTTATCCTGCCCTTCGCCGCCTGGATAGAAAAAAGCCTTGACCCGCTCGCCTTTCTTCTCGCCCCGTTCCACGATGCTCTTGCCCTGGTCGAGGAAAACGACAACGGTGTGGCCGGTTACCAGGTTGTTGTCCTGCCAGACCTTGCTGTTGCCGATGAGAATCATTTTGCGCTCGGCTTCGTAATACTCCATTTTGTCGCCGGTGCCGGTCATGCCGTCATTCTGGATTTCCACATTGCCCGAGGCAAAAAGCTTCTTGAGACTGCGCTCCTCGCTCTGGGGCAGCTTGGCCTTTTCTTCGTTGGAAAGATAATACACCGTCATTTCCGCCGCGCGGATCACCATCTGGCCCTGCCTGGCATCCACGTTTCCGGAAAAAAGAACCGCGTTGTCATTTTTCATCGAAACCATCCGGTCCGCCTCGATATGAATCGGCGGCTTGCCGCTGGAGGGGGCGGAGGCAGGCGCAGCCAGACCGGGGCTGGCTGCCAGGAAGGGAGACAGAAAGACAATCCGGCAAAAAAAACGGAGCAATGGTTTCATGCTTTTTTAGTTTCCTCATAGTGCTGATGGACTCTGAAAAAGTAAAGATACCAGCATCGGGGTTTCTCGGCAATCGCTTTGCCGGGAGAGACCGTCTGTTTTTTTGACCGCCTATCTTCTTTACAGATTGCGGCCGGCGGTATATATCTTGCGTACTATACAAAGAGGCTGCTTTTTCCGGGAAAAAGCAGCCCCCGACCATTCAACCATTACAGACAGACTGCCATGCACACAGGTATCGAAAAAGCCAAAACCCTCATTGAGTCCTTGCCGTATATCAAAAAATTTTCCGGCAAAACCGTGGTCATCAAATATGGCGGCCATGCCATGGTGGATGAGGAGTTGAAAAAGAACTTCGCCCTGGACATCATCCTGATGAAGTACATCGGCATCAACCCCGTGGTGGTGCATGGCGGGGGGCCGCAGATCAACAAATTCCTGGGCAAGATGAATATCAAGAGCGATTATGTTCAGGGCATGCGGATCACCGATGGCGAAACCATGGACGTGGTGGAGATGGTCCTGGTGGGCAAGGTGAACAAGGAGATCGTCGGCCTGATCAATTTCCACGGAGGCAAGGCGGTGGGCCTTTCCGGCCGGGACGGCGACCTGGTCAAGGCGAGAAAGATGACGATCATGAAGGCCCAGGCCGAAAACACCCCGCCGGAGATCATCGACCTCGGCCGGGTGGGGGAGGTGACCACGGTCAACCCGCAGATCCTGCACACCCTGGACGCCCAGGACTTCATCCCGGTCATCGCCCCGGTGGGCGTGGGCGAAGACGGGCAGGCCTACAACATCAATGCCGATCTCGTGGCCGGGGCCATCGCCACCCATCTCAAGGCCGAAAAACTCATCCTGCTCACCGACGTGGCCGGGGTCCTGGACAAGGCAGGCGCGCTCATCTCCTCCATGACCTGCGACACGGCCGACCAATACATCGCGGACGGGATCATTGCCGGAGGCATGATCCCCAAGGTCAGGTGCTGCCAGGGTGTGGTCCGCGCAGGGGTCGGCAAGGCGCATATCATCGACGGCCGGGTGGAGCACGCCATCCTGCTGGAAATGTTCACCCAGCAAGGAGTCGGGACCGAGGTGATATGATGGCCAACGCGGAATGGATTGAAAAAAGCAATGACTGTTTCATGACCACCTATGGCCGGTACCCGGCGGTGATGGTCGAGGGAAAGGGCTGCCTGCTCAAGGATGCCGACGGCAGGGAATATCTGGATTGCCTCGCCGGCATTGCGGTCTGCAGTCTGGGCCACTGCCATCCGGCGATCACCGAGGCGATTTGCCGCCAGGCCTCCACCCTGGTGCATGTCTCCAACCTCTACCACACGATTCCGCAAACTGAACTGGCCGGGCTGCTGATCAGCCACTCCTTTGCCGACCGGGTGTTTCTGGCCAACTCCGGGGCGGAGGCCAACGAAGCCGCGATCAAGCTGGCGCGAAAGGCAAGCCCGCCTGGGAAATACGAGATCATCTCCCTGGCCGGCTCTTTTCATGGCCGGACCCTGGCCACCGTGGCAGCCACGGGGCAGGAGAAATTCCACAAGGGGTTCGAACCGCTGCCCCAGGGCTTCCGCCATGCGCCCTTCGGCGATATCGCGGCCCTGGAGGCGATGCTTAGACCGGAAACCTGCGCCATTCTCTGCGAGCCCTTGCAGGGAGAAGGCGGGGTCCGGCCCCTGGCGCGCGAGTATCTCGCCGGTATCCGCCAGCTCTGCGACAAGCACGGCCTGCTCTTGATCTTTGATGAGATCCAGGTGGGCATGGGCAGGACCGGAACCCTCTTTGCCTACGAGCAGTGCGGAGTGACCCCCGACATCCTTACCCTGGCCAAGGCCCTGGGCAACGGCTTGCCCATCGGCGCCATGCTGGCCAAGGAATCGGTGGCCAAGGCGTTCGAGCCGGGCAGCCACGCCTCGACCTTCGGCGGCAATCCGGTGGTCTGCGCCGCCGCGGTGACGGCCTTGCGGATCATGCTGGGTAATGGCTTTCTCGCCGAGGTCCAGGCAAAAGGCGCTTATCTGGCCGAACAACTCAGCGGGCTGGCCGCCCGATATCCGGCCATCGCAACCCCTGCCCGGGGACTCGGCCTGATCCAGGGGCTGCCCCTGACCGAGGCTTGGCTTGACCAAGGGTCGGCCATGGTCAACCGGCTCTTTGAAAAGGGAGTGCTCCTGAATTTTGCCGGGAATAAGGTGTTGCGCTGTCTGCCGCCGCTCATCATCAGCCGCGCCGAGATAGACCGGCTGATCCAGGCCCTGGACGAGGTCTTTGCCGAGCTGAGCCGATAGCCCCATCTTTTTTCGACGAAAAATCCCTTTGCAAAAAAAAAGTTTTTTTGTATGACTTGTAGTTTGGCCCAACCAGAGGGAGACATTGTCCGTCAACCGCAGGCAATGGTTGGGCTGACATTTTTTGAGCCGGTCTCCTGAATCCTGCCGCGCGCCGTGCCGGCGGCAGGACGCCCTGAACAGAGAGAGGTCTTCTTTCCGCAATATCGTGTGGGGGAGGCTGGCAGAGAGAGCGAAACCATGACACAGCACCTACTGGCATTACAGGATTTCAACAAAGAGCAGCTTGCCGCCTACATCGAGCAGGCCCTGCTGCTTAAAAAAGAAGCCAAGGCCGGGGTTCGCCATCAGCAGCTGGCCGGGAAAACCGTTGCCCTCATCTTCGAAAAGCCCTCCACCCGGACCAGGGTTTCCTTTGAGTCGGCCATGTATGGCCTGGGCGGCCAGGTGATCTATCTGTCCGGCCGGGACACCCAGCTGGCCCGCAATGAGCCCCTCAAGGACATGGCCCGGGTCATGGCCCGTTATGTGGACGGCATGGTCGTCCGCACCTATGGCCAGGCCATTGTCGATGAGTTGGCCGGCTATTCCTCGGTGCCGGTGATCAACGCCCTCACCGACCTGCACCATCCCTGCCAGGTGTTGAGCGACATCATGACCGTGATCGAACACAAGGGGGAGGTGGCAAATCTCCATATCGCCTGGTTGGGCGACGGCAACAACATGGCCAACTCCTGGATTCAGGCCGCCGCCCGTTTCGGCTTTGCCCTGACCCTGGCCTGTCCGGAGGGCTATGATCCCAACCCCGCCATTCTCGCGGCAGCCCAGGCCGAGGCGAGCCGGCCCATCCGGGTGGTGCGCGATCCGGCCGAGGCGGTGCGGGAGGCCGACGTGATCAATACCGACGTCTGGGCCAGCATGGGCCAGGAAAGCGAACAGGAGGCGCGGCTTGCCGTGTTCCGGCCGTACCAGGTGAATGGTGCCCTGGTGGCCCAGGCGAGAGCCGGAGCCATAGTCCTGCACTGCCTGCCTGCCCACCGCGACGAGGAAATCTCCGAGGAGGTGCTGGAGGGACCGCAATGCGTCGCTTTTGACCAGGCGGAGAACAAGCTCCATATCCACAAGGCCATTCTGGCCATGCATCTTGTGTGAAAAAAGGCTGAAGGTTGAAGTTGCACTGGACCCCGGCCTCCTCCGGGGTGACGACTTTTTGCGAGGTTGTTAATACTGATTGATGTACTTCAGACTTCAGCCTAAATACCCAAATAGTTACATTGAATCATTAAAGCACCCAGGGAGAACACGGCCAATGGCTGCCAATATAAACAAAATCGTCCTCGCTTATTCCGGCGGGCTGGACACCTCGGTGATCCTCAAGTGGCTGCGGGAAGAATACCAGTGCCCGGTAATCGCCTTTGCCGCCGATGTGGGCCAGGAGGAAGACTGGGACAAGGTCCGGGCCAAGGGCTTGGCCACCGGCGCCGAGAAGGTGATCATCTCCGATCTGCGCGAAGAGTTTGTCCGCGACTATGTCTTCCCGGCCTTCAGGGCCAACGCCATCTATGAGGGCTCCTACCTGCTGGGCACCTCCCTGGCCCGGCCGGTTATCGCCAGGGAACAGGTGCGGATCGCCGAGGCGGAGGGGGCCGATGCGGTAAGTCACGGCGCCACCGGCAAGGGCAACGATCAGGTCCGCTTTGAGTTGACCTATCTGGCCCTGAACCCCAGGCTGACCATCATCGCCCCCTGGCGGATCTGGGATCTCAACTCCCGGACCAAGCTCATGACCTATGCGGCACAGCACGGGATTCCCGTGCCCGTTACCAAGGAGAAGCCCTACAGCTCCGACGAGAATCTTCTGCACATCAGCTTTGAGGGCGGCATCCTGGAAGATCCCTGGAATGAGCCGGAGGAAAGCATGTTCAAGCTTTCCGTCTCGCCGGAAAAGGCCCCGGACAAACCGACCTATATTGAAATGGAATTTGCCAATGGCAACCCGGTGGCCATCAACGGCGAAAAGCTCAGCCCCGCGGCGATGCTGGCCCGGTTAAACACCCTGGGCGGCGCCAACGGCATCGGTCGGCTGGACATGGTGGAAAACCGCTTCGTGGGCATGAAATCCCGCGGGGTGTACGAAACCCCGGGCGGCACCATATTGCGCTGCGCCCATCGGGATCTGGAGACCATCACCCTGGACCGCGAGGTCATGAAGATCCGCGACAGCCTGATCCCGCGCTACTCGGAGCTCGTCTACAACGGCTTCTGGTTCTCGCCGGAGATGAAGCTCCTGCAGAAGACCATGGACAACGCCCAGGAAACGGTGAACGGGGTGGTGCGGATCAAGCTGTTCAAGGGCAACTGCATCCCGGTGGGCCGGAAGTCCGAGCAGTCGCTCTACCAGGAAAGCTTTGCCACCTTTGAGGAAGACCAGGTCTACACCCAGGCGGATGCCGGCGGTTTTATCCGCCTCAACGCCCTGCGCCTGACCATCCAGGCCCTGGTGGAAAAAAAGAGGTAACTGTCCAGCAGCACCACATCTGCTTCGCCGCTGCGCTGCTGTCATCGGTCTGCTCATGTGCAATAGCACACTTCGCAGGCCTCTTCCGCGCATCTGTGGCAGCAGCAAAGCGGCGCTGTTGAACAGTTCATTCCATAGTTAGTGCCCATCCGGAAACGGCCCTTTCGCCCGATTGCCGCGTTGCTCAGTCGCCGAAAAATGCTCACGTACCATATGTACGCTCCGCTTTTTCGTCTTCCTCGCGCCTTGCACTCGAACGAAATTGCTCGTTTCCGGACGGACACTAGTTATGAAGAGAGTTAACAATTAATCCAGGCAACATCTTATGTCTTCGGCAGAAAACACCCATAACCCGGCAATGTGGGGCGGCAGGTTCGCGGAAAAGACCGCGGCCTCGGTGGAGGCCTTTACCGCCTCCATCCACTACGATGCCCGCCTCTTTCGCCACGATATCGCCGGAAGCCGGGCCCATGCCCGGATGCTGGCCAGGCAGGGGTTGATCTCCGAGGCAGAGGGTGCGCTCATTGTCCAGGGCCTTGACCGGATAGAGCAGGAGATCGAAACCGGGGAGTTTGTCTTCAGGCCGGAGCTTGAAGACATTCACATGAACATCGAAAAATCCCTGGTGGAAAAGATCGGCCCGGCCGGGGAAAAACTGCACACGGCCAGAAGCCGCAACGATCAGGTAGCCCTTGATGTCCGTCTCTACCTGCGGGAAGAATGCCGCCGCCTGATCGAGCTGCTCACCGAGCTGCAAAAGGCCTGTGTGGTGCTGGCCCGGAAATACCAGCATGCGGTGATGCCGGGCTACACCCATCTGCAACGGGCCCAGCCGGTTCTGGTGGCCCATCACCTGCTGGCCTATTATGAGATGTTCGGCCGCGACCGGGAACGCCTCAGCGACGCCCTGAAACGGATCAATGTCATGCCCCTGGGCGCCGCGGCCCTGGCTGGGACCGGCCTGCCCATCGATCGGGAGTTTGTCGCCCGGGAGCTTGATTTTCCGGCAGTTACCGCCAACAGCATGGATACGGTGGGGGACCGGGACCATATCATCGAGTTCATGGGGGCGGCCAGCCTGGTCCAGATCCACCTGAGCAGGTTGTCCGAAGAGCTGGTGCTGTGGACCACCGAGGAATTTTCCTTCGTGACCCTGGCCGACAGCTTCTGCACCGGCAGCAGCATCATGCCCCAGAAGAAGAACCCGGATATCCCCGAACTGATCCGGGGCAAGAGCGGCCGGGTGGTGGGCAACCTCATGTCCCTGCTGATGCTGCTCAAGGGGTTGCCCATGACCTATAACCGCGATCTCCAGGAAGACAAGGAACCCCTCTTCGACACGGTGGACACCGTCTCCCGGTCGGTGGCGATCATGGCCCAGCTCTTGGCCAACCTCACCTTCAACGAAGCGCGGTTGGCCGCAGGACTCGGGGGGGGCTACATGACCGCCACCGATCTGGCCGACTATCTGGTGCTGAAAAACATCCCTTTCCGGCAGGCCCATGCCATTGTCGGACGCACGGTGGCCTTTTGCCTCAGCCAGGGCAAGGAACTCACCGAACTCAGCCTGGCAGAGCTCAAGGGCTTCTCCGAGGCCATCGAGAACGATGTCTTTGGTGTGCTCTCCATTGCAGGCTCGGTAAACAGCCGGGTTTCCCTGGGCGGCACCGCAGGCTCGGTGGTGGCGGAGGCCCTTACTCGGGCGGAAGAAGCCCTGGGTCTTGCCCGATGAAACCCGCCGCCATGAGAATGCTCCTGGCCGTGCTTCTGGGGCTGGCCCTGCTCGCCGGTTTGGCCGGCTGCGGCAAGAAGACCCGGCCCGTACCGCCCGATACCGTGATGCCCGCGCCCATCGCCGATCTGAGCTATCATCTTGACGAAAAAGGGGTGGCGCTCAGCTGGTCCTATCCCCGCCAAACAGTACAGGGCGACCGTCTGCCGTACCGGATTGAAAAATTTGAACTCTTTCGGGCCGTTATCCCCAGCAAGGACTACTGCCCTGACTGCCCCATCCCCTTTGGCCCTCCCATAGAGATCACGGCGGCAAGCAGTGACCAGGGCAGGGTTTCCTATCAGGAGACCCTGCTGCGGCCCAATCATCGCTATGTGTATCGGGTACGCAGCAAGGCGGGCTGGTTTGTCAGCAGTAATGATTCGAACACCGTTTCGGTTGTCTGGGATACCCCGCTCCTGGCCCCCATGAATCTCCGAATTGAGGAAGGGGACAAGGCCCTGACCCTGCGCTGGCAGCCGCCGACAGGACTGCTGGATGGGACGCCGGTTTCCGACCCCATCCGCTATCAGGTTTCCCGCTCAACCGACGGTGGAGAGACATTTACCGAGATGCCGGGCGACCCGATCGAGGGGTTGGTCCATGCGGACAAGGGGTTGCGCAATGGCAAAACCTACTTTTACAAGGTGCGGGCCATACGGTTGCATGCGGGAACCATGGCGGCTGGCATGGCAAGCCCCAGCCTGAGCGCCGTCCCGCGCGACCTCACGCCTCCGGCGCCGCCCCAGAAGGTACGGGCCGTGGCCACCAGCGAGGGGGTCAAGATTATCTGGGAGACGGTTGCCGAGCCCGATCTGGCAGGTTTCCGCATCTACCGCCGCTCAGCCCAGAACCCGACCCCGGAACGCATCGGCGAGGTTGGCGGGGCAGGCCTTTCTTTTCTGGATGCGAAACCGCCGAAGGGAAGAGGCCTCTGGTATTATTCGGTCTCCGCCTTTGACCAGGCCCGGCCGGCCAACGAAAGCACGTACTCCATGGAAGCCTCGTATGAGGTGTCGGAGTAGGAAGGCTGGTTTTTAGCCACGAAAACAAAAAACTCCTTTCGTGTTCTTTCGTGGGTTTCGTGGCCAAACGAAATGACGGTATAACGAACCATGCATGATTTTCAGTACAAAAACGACACCCTGTATTGCGAGGATGTTGCCGTGCCAACGGTGGCAGCAGCGGTGGGCACCCCTTTCTATCTGTACAGCGCCGCCACCCTGACCCGCCATTTTGCCGCCTTTGACCGCGCCTTTGCCGACATCCCCCACCTCACCTGTTTCGCGGCCAAGTCCTGCGCCAACATCGCCATCCTCCGTCTTTTCGCGACCCTTGGCGGCGGGGCGGACATCGTTTCCGGCGGCGAGCTGTTCCGGGCCCGCACCGCCGGGGTCGATCCCCGGAAGATTGTCTACTCGGGGGTGGGCAAAACCGCGGACGAGATCCGCGCGGCCCTCACAGCAGGCATCCTCATGCTCAATGTGGAATCCGAGCAGGAGCTGGCCCAGATCCAGGCGGTGGCGGCAGGGATGGGGCTCAAGGCCCCGGTCTCCTTCCGGGTGAACCCGGATGTGGACCCCAAGACCCACGCCTATATCTCCACCGGGCTTGCCAAGAACAAATTCGGCATCCCCATCGGCGAGGCGCTGCGGGTCTATCTCGCGGCCCGGGAGCTGCCCAACATCACAATCAAGGGGGTAAGCTGCCATATCGGCTCGCAGCTCACCCAGGTCTCACCTTTTGTCGAATCGCTGGCCAAGGTGAAAGGTTTCATCGCCCAGCTTGCCGAACAGGGGATCGGGATCACCCATCTTGACCTGGGCGGGGGGCTCGGCATCCGCTACAACGCCGAGGAGCCGCCCGAGCCTGCGGAGTATGCCCGAGCCATCAAGCAGGAGCTGGGTGGTCTGGACTGCACCCTGATTCTCGAACCGGGCCGCGTTCTCGTGGGCAACGCCGGGGCGCTGGTCACCAAGGTATTGTACACCAAGGAAGGCCTCAAGAAATTCATCATTGTCGATGCCGGGATGAACGACCTGGCCAGACCCAGCCTCTACGACGCCTTCCACCTCATCCAGGCCGTGGAGCGCCCCGGCCGGGAGCAGGAGGTGGCCGACGTGGTGGGGCCCATCTGCGAAACCGGCGATTTTCTCGCCCGGAACAGGGTGATGCCCAAGGCGGCGGCTGGCGATCTGCTGGCGGTAATGAGCGCCGGGGCCTACGGCTTTTCCATGTCGTCCAACTACAACTCCCGGCCTCGGGTGGCGGAGGTTCTGGTGCACCGGGATGACTTTCATGTGATCCGGGCCAGGGAAACCCATGAAGCTCTGATCCAGGGGGAAAGCATCCCCGATTTTCTCAGAAGGCAGGATGTCATGGCTCTCCAGTTTCCCATTCCTTTCACCAAGATGAGCGGCACCGGCAATGACTTCATCTTCATCGACCACCGCACCCCGTTTCTGACCAGGGAAGAGATGCCCGCCTTTGCCAGGGCTGTGTGCGAACGACGGTTTTCCGTGGGCGCGGATGGCCTGATCTTCATCGAGAACAGCGAAACCGCGGATTTCCGCTGGCAGTTTCTGAACGGTGACGGCAGCTGGGCCGAGATGTGCGGCAACGGCGCCCGCTGCGCCGCCCGTTTTGCCCATGCCAGAGGTATAGCCCCTGCGCGGATGCGCTTTGAGACCGTGGCCGGGCTCATCGAGGCCGAAGTGACGGGCCAGTCGGTCAAGCTCAAGATGACCGCGCCCACCGGCTTGCGGCTGCATGAAAAGCTCACGGTCAACGGGCAGGAGCAGGTGGTGCACAGCCTCAATACCGGGGTGCCCCACGCCGTGCTCTTCAGGGAGGATATCCGGCAGGCCCCGGTTCTCGAATTGGGCAGGATCATCCGCTTCCACGAGCACTTCCAGCCGGCCGGGACCAATGTCAATTTCGTGCAGCAGCAGGCGGGCAACGGACTGATCGTCCGCACCTACGAGCGCGGGGTCGAAGGGGAAACCCTGGCCTGCGGCACCGGGGCTGTCGCCTCGGCCATCATCGCCGGACTTCTTGGCCAGGTGCGGCCGCCGGTGGCGGTGACCACCTCGGGGGGCGAGCAACTGGTCATCCATTACTCCCTTGCCGGGCAGGAGATTGCCGAGGTATATCTGGAAGGACCGGCCAATTTTATCTACGAAGGTCGGCTGCACGCCGAAGCACTACGGAGTAAGTGAACACAGTGTGGCGCATCTGCTTTGTCATCGGCCTGTCCGCATACCTGGTGTATAGCGCACAGACCTCTTTCGCGCATCTGCGCCACACTGTGACCACTTACAAATCGTAAGGATTCAACCCCTTTTTTGCCTTTGAGAGACACACAGGAGGAAGATATGAGCAAGTTTCGCGGAGCCTTTGTCGCCATCGTCACCCCTTTCATTGATGGCAGGCTGGATGAGCAGGGGTTGAAGGATCTCATCGAGTTCCAGATTGCCAATGGCACCCATGGCATTGTCCCCTGCGGCACCACCGGCGAATCCGCCACCATGAGCCATGCCGAGCACCGCCGGGTGGTGGAGCTGACCGTCAAGACCGTGGCCGGCCGGGTGCCGGTGCTGGCCGGAACCGGTTCCAACAGCACCGCCGAGTCCATCGAGCTGACCAGGGCGGCCAAGGACGCCGGAGCGGATGGCGCCCTGATGATCACCCCCTACTACAACAAGCCGTCCCAGGAGGGGCTCTACCAGCATTTCAAGGCGGTGGCCGAGGCGGTGGACATCCCCATCATTCTCTACAACGTGCCGAGCCGGACCGCGGTGAACATGCTGCCCGAGACCGTGGCCCGCTGCGCCCGGATCGCCAATATCGTGGGGGTCAAGGAGGCCACCGCCGATCTCAACCAGATCAGCCAGGTCATCCGCCTCTGTCCCAAGGAGTTCGCCGTCATGTCCGGCGATGATTTCACCTCCATGCCCACCGTGATGATCGGCGGCACGGGGGTCATCTCCGTTACCGCCAACGTGGCGCCCAGGGACATGGCCGCGATGATGGACGCCGCCCTGGCCGGCGACATCGCCCGCGCCCAGGAGCTGCACTACAAGCTGCTTCCCCTGATGCAGGCGATGTTCATCGATACCAACCCGGTTCCTGCCAAGACGGCCCTGGCGATGATGGGCAAGATCACCTCCGGCTTGCCGCGCCTGCCCCTGTACAAGATGAACGAGGCCAACGAGGATAAGCTGAAAAAGGTTATCTCCGCTTACGGGCTTGTCTAAGCAAGGGCCAAGGAAAAAAACACGAACGCGAAGACGCAAAGTTTACAGATTGTCTAAATATTTTTTTGTTCATTAAGGAGAACATCATGACCAAGGTTATTGTGGCCGGGGCCGCAGGCCGGATGGGCCGCCGGATCAGCTATATGGTGCACCAGCAGGAAGGGTTGGCCCTGGCCGCGGGGTTTGAGCGGCCCGATGGCCCCGAGCTGGGCAAGGATCTTGGCGAACTGGCCGGGATGGGCGCCCTGGGGGTGCGGGTGGCGGACAGCTTCGAGGCGGTCATGGCCCAAGGCGAGGTGGTTATTGACTTCACCTTCCACGAGGCCACCATGGCCCTGGCCCGCAAGGCGGCCCAGGCGAAAAAGGCCATGGTCATCGGCACCACCGGCCTGAGCCAGGACAATCTGGCCGAGCTTGCCGAATTGAGCCGGAATTTCCCCTGCGTCCAGTCCCCCAACATGGCGGTGGGGGTCAATGTCTTGTTCAAGATCGCCAGAAAGATGGCCGCCCTGTTGGGCGATGCCTACGACATCGAGATCGTCGAGGCCCACCACCGGATGAAAAAGGACGCGCCCAGCGGCACGGCCCTCAAACTGGGGGAGATGGTGGCGGAAGGCGTGCACCGCAACCTGGCCGAGGTGGGGGTCTACTCCCGGCACGGGATGATCGGCGAGCGCACCGACAAGGAAATCGGCATCCAGACCATCCGGGCCGGGGATATCGTGGGCGAGCACACCGTCTATTTTGCCGGGGCAGGGGAGAGGCTGGAGCTCAGCCACCGGGCTCACAGCCGGGACAACTTCGCCAGGGGCGCGGCCCTTGCCGCCGCCTGGGTGGTGAACCAGCCCAACGGCCTCTACACCATGTTCGACGTGCTGGGCCTGCAGGATATTTAGGAGCCGTACGAAATAATCATGATTATTACGTTACGCGGCTCCTTATGCCGGCCAATGACGGCCTGAGCTTCCCTGTGGAAAAACAGCAGCAGGCCTTTATCGGGATGGGCTCCAATCTCGGCGACGGGCAGGGCAATCTGATCGCCGCCTGGCAACGGTTGGGCGAGGTGGCGGGGATTATCCCAAACAGGCTGTCGAGCCCATACCGGACAGAGCCTGTCGGCCTGGACACGGACCACTGGTTTACCAATGCGGTGGGCGAAATCTTCACCACCCTTTCCCCCATGGAGTTGCTGGCGGCCATGCTCGCCATTGAGGCAGACCTGGGCCGGGATCGAACTCTGACCCAGGACAGACCCGTTGATCTGGACCTGCTCTATTATGGAAACCTGATGATACACAGCCAAACGCTGATTGTGCCCCATCCGCACCTCGCCAACCGGCTTTTCGTGCTGGCGCCGCTGGCGGAACTGGCGCCGGAGCATGTGCATCCGGTCCTTGGCCGGACAAGCCTGGAACTCTGCGGCGCACTCCAGGCGCAGGCACGGGTGGAGCGGCAGGAGTGGCGGGTCAGGGAGCGATTCGGTGTTTAAGTTCTTTATTTACGCGGTTTTTCTCTATGTCCTGTACCGCCTGCTGACCGGCGGCAGGAAAAAGAAACCTCTCGGCCCCGCCAGCAACCGGCAGGGTCCGGGGGCAGGCGAACTTGCCGCCCATGATCAGCTGGTGGAAGACCCTGTCTGCCATATCTATATTCCCAAAAGGCAGGCAATTGTGTTATATGACATGGATACGCCTGTATTTTTTTGCAGTGAACAATGCCGGAAGATATATTGTGATGGCCTCGCCACAAATCGGCAGGAGAATGACTAATTCCATTTCTCGTTAAACGGATGATTTTGCAGGAGCGGCCTTGGTCGCGATACGGTGGCTATCGCGGCCAAGGCCGCTCCTGCGGGATGCAATAATTATTCGCGGTTTTATAGCCGTCTTTCTTGCACGCAAAGGAGAGAATACATGAAGTTTTTTATTGATACCGCCAACATCGAAGAGATCAAAAAAGCCGTGGACATGGGCATGGTGGACGGGGTTACCACCAACCCCTCGCTGATTGCCAGGGAGAACAAACCGTTTCAGGATATCATCAAGGAGATTTGCCAGGTGGTGGATGGCCCGATCAGCGCCGAGGTGATCGCCCTCGATGCCGAGGGCATGGTCCGGGAGGGGCGCGAACTTGCCGCCATCCACTCGAACATCGTGATCAAGATCCCCATGACCACCGAAGGCCTCAAGGCGGTCAAGCAGCTTGCCGATGAGAAAATCAAAACCAACGTGACCCTGATCTTTTCCGCCAGCCAGGCCCTGATGGCCGCCAAGGCCGGGGCCAGCTATGCGAGCCCCTTTGTCGGTCGGCTTGATGATATCTCCCAGAACGGCATGGATCTGGTCAGCGACATCATGAACATCTACGACAACTATGGCTACGGCACCGAGGTGATTGTCGCCAGCATCCGCAATCCCATCCATGTGGTGGACGCGGCCCTGCTGGGCGCCCATATCGCCACGATCCCCTTCAAGGTCATCGCCCAGCTTGCCCGGCATCCGCTCACCGATCTCGGCATGGAACAATTTCTGGCCGACTGGGAAAAAAGAGCAAAAGCGTAGTATACTGTTTTTGCAGGCGCATCTGCCCGGAGACGAGAACATGGCGCAGACACGGAAACCTTCCCGGCACAAGGGGAAAACCAGGATCCGGATGACAGGGCGACTCCTGGCCGTGCTGGTCTGGGCAATACTGCTGGCGCCGGATGGCGTCCAGGCGGCGATCTATACCTTTGTCGATCAGCATGGCACCGTGCATTTCACCAATGTGCCCAACGATCCCCGCTACCGGCCCGGGGTGATCCGTCCGCAGTTCCGGGGGGGCAGGGCGGCGCGGGCCGGTGATCCGCGCCTCTATGAAGAGCATATTCAGAGGGCGGCCAGCCGGTATGAGATGGACCCCCTGTTGATCAAGGCCGTGATCAAGGCCGAATCCAACTTCGACTGCCTGGCCGTTTCCGCCAAGGGGGCCAAGGGCCTCATGCAGCTGATGCCGGACACCGCCGCCGACCTCAATGTCTGGAACCCTTTTGACCCCCAGGAAAACATCTTTGGCGGCACCAATTACCTGCGCCAGATGATGGCCCGGTTCGGCGGCGACCTCAGGCTGGCCCTGGCCGCCTACAATGCCGGGCCGGGCAGGGTTGAGGCCGCCCAGGGCATTCCGTTGATTCCGGAAACCCAGCAGTATGTGACCAAGGTCATCCAGCATTACCGACAAATGACAGCCGCGGCTTCCCCTTCCACCCGCTGGCTGGGGGCGGCCAATTAAGCCGTTGTTTAAAAATCACCGTAACAGCAGTGCTAACGGCGTTGAAATGCCGTGACCGGCAGCAGTGCTAACGGCGATGATTAAAAATCCAATGGTTGTTTTGTAAAGACCCCTAAATCCCATGAGCCGACACGCGATCATCACCATTCCCAATCTGCTCACCGGATACCGCTTTGCGGTGGCGCCGATTCTCCTCTTTTTTCTCTATCCCCAGCCCAGCGTCGGGGTCAGCCTGTTCGCCTTTTTTCTTTTTCTGACCGGCGCCCTGACCGATCTTGCGGACGGCTATTATGCCCGCAAGCACAAGATCGAAACGGTTCTGGGCAAATTGATGGACCCGGTGGCCGACAAGGTGCTGGTCTGCGCGGCCCTGATCATGCTGATCCCCATGGACAAGATTCCGGCCTGGCTGGTGTTCATCATCCTGGCCAGGGAGCTGGTGATCACCGGGCTCCGCGGCGTGGCCGCCTCTTCGGGCATCGTGGTCGCGGCCAGCAGCATGGGCAAGCTGAAGAGCATTTTGCAGTACACCGCGCTCTGCGTCCTGATCTTCCCCCTGGGAGTCGTGCCCATCCCTTTCCTGCACGAACTGGGCAAGGGTATCCTCTATGTTTCCGCCGTCATGACGGTCTGGTCGGGGGTGGATTACTTTTACCGGTTCCAGAAAATTTTCCTGGGAACCGGCCACTGAAACAGGGGGGAAGGACACAGTTCTTTAGAGCTTGACAGGGCTCGGGAAGGCTTCTATAGTGTTCGTCCTATGCCGCCGTCACGGGCCGCATCGCCATTCTGCCGGAGTGGTGAAACTGGTAGACGCACGGGACTCAAAATCCCGCGGGGGCAACCCCATGTCGGTTCGATTCCGACCTCCGGCACCAAGTAACACCAAGGGTTAGCGACAAGATCGCTAACCCTTTTCTTTTTTCATGTATGCACTATGTATGCAGTTCGTCACTACCTCCCTTTTTTTCTGGCCTCCCTAGTTCCGCCTGTTGTTTTGGTAGTGGTAGGTGGAAACTTAGAGCATAGTGGGATTCAAGCACTTCCTGCTTCCCGTTGCGCCACTATTTTTAAGGTTCGTCACGCAAATGTGTGCATGGTTTTCGGTAATGGCAGATCAGCCATGCAGTGATAAAGATTCCGGATATAGTTTGTCGCTGTTTTGACACCGTAGGCCTTATGGATGATGACTTTTGCCTTGTTGTTGAGGCCTTCCACGATGCCGTTATCGATAGGCGCATCGAAGTAGTTGAGCAGGTCATCCTCTCGGCGGCGGAGCATCCAGGCAAAATCACGCATTGGTTCTAGCCGTGAATGAGTTGCCCACCAGAACCCACTTGTCGAGGTAATCCTTTGCCCAAACGGGGTTACGATAATCCCAGAACCGCCGGAAAGCTTCTTTGAGGCGGTACTCAGCCGAGTTCAAAGCCAAGGTCGCCCTGGAGGCGATCAAGGGCGAACAAACTATCTCCGAATTGGGTAGCCGCTATGGGCTGCATCCCAACATGATCACCAACTGGAAACGGCAAGCCATCGAGAATATGGCCGAATCCTTTTCCGGCAAAGCCGAACGTGTTCGCTCCGCCGATGACGCCCAGATCAAGGATCTGCATGCCAAGATCGGGCAGCTCACGGTGGAGCGGGATTTTTTAGCCAAAGCCTTCGGTCGCTGTCGCTGAGCCGCGACCGAAGGAAAAGTTTTGTCGAAAAGGATCACCCTCGGCTCAGCATCATGCGGCAATGCAAGCTATT
>JAJZSH010000257.1 GCA_021822005.1 Deltaproteobacteria bacterium
AAACATCTTCTTGCGCAGTTCTGTTGTCTCGTTAAAAAATTTCTCCCTGGCTTTCAAGGTCTCTTCGCTCATCTGCCCTTGACCTTGCCCCGGACCACCCATCATTGTCCAGCCAGGCCCCATGCCTGGGCCGCCTCCCCAGGATTGCGCCTCGGCAAGCTGATACCCGGCCAGACCAATCGTAGCTATTGCGGCAACTGCAAGTAGTGTCTTTTTCATCCTTTACCTCCTGAACATATGGTGTTGAATTGAATGGGTTGTAACGGTTTCTCTGTGTATTCCGTTCTTTATACAATAACCATGCCAACAGCCAAGAAAAAACATAACCTGCTTAAATTACATGTTTTTCACTAAACAAAATAACAGAAGCCCTCGCGGAACCAGGGCAAAGGCTGCGGACTGGATATTTTTTATCCAAGCGCCGGGTGGCTGGCTGGCTATTTTTTACCCAACCGGAGATCCTCAAGGAACAAGGAGATGAATGCGTGAGATGGCGGCGGCATTCCCGGAACAGGAACAGACAAGGAACAATAATTGCTTGTGCATCATAATAGTGGTTTCATAAAGACGAGCATACTCTCCATGCCGACAAAGATTTTTCCCTTTGGATAAGGCGTCATGAAAAAAAAGACAAAAATAGTTACCTCCCCCTTTGCCTATGCCTCCCCCTGGATTCTGGCCACCGCCATAGGCATGCTCATTGCCATTGTTTTTTTCTTTGCGGCCAATAACCTGCAGCGGGAAAAGCGGATCATGACCGAAAGTCTTTTCAACAAGGGGCAGGCCATAATCCGTTTTGTCGGCGCAGGCACCAGGGCCTCGATGATGATGGGCGCCCCCAACACCCAGCAATTCCAGCACTTGATCGAACAGGCGGCGGGTGAATCGAGCATTCTCTATATCGCGGTTGCCAACAGCACGGGCAAGATCGTGGCGCACAGCACTCCCGGCCTGGTGGGCACCGACCTCGATCATCCCCTGCTTGCTGACCCGGAGCTTGCTCCCGTTGGCAAATACCAGATCATCAGCGACCAGGGAACGAAACAGAAGGTCTTTGAAATTGTAGCGCCATTCAAACCGTTCATGCGCGGACGCGGTTATTTTTTCAAGAGACACCCGCAGGCAATGCCGCAGACTGGAAAACCGGACAGCCTTGCCGGGGAAAATGCGCAAAACCCGTCGGCCTGCCAATCTTTTCCAGGCAATGACACCTGGCTGCCCGGGGACAATCTCTCTATTGTTGTCGGCCTTGACATGACGGAACAGGATAAGATTATCCAGCAGGACCGGCACCACATGATATATATGTCCATCGTCATGCTGCTGGTGGCGATTGGCGGCTGGATCGCCTTGCTCACCGCGCAAAGCTACCGGTCATCCCAAAAAACCCTCATGAACATGCGGGCCTTTACCGACCTGCTTATTTCCCGTCTGCCCGTGGGCATCATCGCAACCAATGCCGAAGGACATATCCAGACCTTCAACAGCACCGCGGCAAAATTTACCGGAAAAACCCCGGAACAGACCATTGGCCACCTTCAGACAGCAGTCTTGCCGCAGATCCAGCAACTCATCCCTGAGGGAGAACATGGACAGGAGGTCATCGACAGGGAGATTCTCCTGCCCCCGGATTCTCCCGCGCCCAATCACCTGCACATCAGCTCCGTGCCCATCACTGATGGCCAAAGCAACACCATCGGCAGGGTCATGCTCATGTACGATGTCACGGAAATCAAAAAACTCGAAGCCCAGGTCCGGCGTCATGACCGCTTTGTCGCCCTGGGCAAGATGGCGGCCGGCGTTGCCCATGAGGTGAGAAACCCGTTGAGTTCCATCAAGGGTTTCGCCACGCTGCTTGGCTCCCGTTTTCCTGCCGCGAGTGAGGAGGGGGAAGCTGCCCGGCTGTTGATCAACGAAGTGGAACGGCTCAACCGCAGCATCACCGAGCTGCTCACCTACGCCCGCCCCCTCCCCCTGACCATCGCCGAGGTTGAGATCGAACCGTTTATCGAGGCATCCCTCAAGCTTATCCAGACTGACGCCAGGGAACTGGGCGTTGCCGTGCGCCATGAGGTCGCCCTGGCGCGCAAGCAGGTGCGCCTGGATAAGGACCGCCTCAACCAGGTCCTTCTGAACCTCTATCTCAACAGCCTGCAGGCCATGGAACACGGCGGGGAATTACGGGTGTCGGTGCGTGAGGGGAACCGGCCAGGCACCGTTGAAATAAGCGTGCGGGACACGGGCTGCGGAATCGCAAAGGATATTCTGGAGCGGGTCATGGACCCGTATTTCACGACCAAACCGGAGGGCACCGGCCTGGGACTGGCCATGGTCTACAAAATCATTGACGAACACGGGGGCACGATCCGGATCGCGAGCAAAGAAGGGGAAGGCACCACGGTGAACATTATCCTGCCGGGATGACTCACTCTTTTTCGCGCCTGATCCGGGCCCCGGCCTGGGAGAGTTTGCCGACCAGGTTATCATAGCCCCGGTCCAGATGATAGACCCGGGAAATATGTGTTTCCCCCCCGGCGGCAAGGGCCGCGATCACCAGAGAGGCGCTGGCCCGCAGATCCGTGGCCATCACCGGCGCCCCACTCAACCGGCCTGTGCCGGTGACGATGGCGCTGTGGCCATCCACCTTGATGTCCGCCCCCATGCGCCGCAGCTCGGCCACATGCATGAAGCGGTTCTCGAAGATGGTCTCGGCAATCACGCTCAGGCCATTGCTCAAGGTCATCAGCGCCATGACCTGGGCCTGCAAATCCGTTGGGAAGCCGGGATAGGGCATGGTCTTGATATCAAAGCTCCGGAGCGGCCCCTTGCGGGCGACATGGATGCGGTCCCTGCCCTCCTCGATCGACAGCCCTGCCGCCCGTAATTTTTCCAGCAGGGCGGGCAGATGCTGCGGGTTGCAATGCGTCACCGTGGCCTCGCCGCCAACCGCACCAACGGCGATGAGATAGGTTCCGGCCTCGATCCGGTCGGGGATGACCTCCAGTTCGGCCCCGTGCAGTTTCTTCACCCCCTCAACCACCAGGGTATCGGAATCCTTGCCCTTGATCCGCGCCCCCATGGCGGTGAGCAGATCGACAAGATTCCCGATTTCCGGCTCACGGGCCGCGTTCTTGATCACGCTGACGCCCTCGGCCAGGGTCGCGGCCATGAGGATATTCTCCGTCCCGGTGACGGAAGGGATATCGAAACAGACAGTGCCCCCCTGCAACCTTCCTTTGACCTTGGCGTCAACATACCCCTGGCTCAATTCGTACTGGGAGCCAAGTTTTTCCAGACCCTGAAGGTGAAAATTGATGGGCCGGGCGCCGATGGCGCAGCCTCCGGGCAGGGAAACCCGGGCCATGCCCAGCCGGGCCAGAAGCGGCCCCAAAACCAGAACCGAGGCCCGCATGGTCTTCACCAACTCATAGGACGCCTCGCAGTTGGTGATCGTTGAGGCATCAAGCACCAGCACGGTGCCGTCTTTCCGCCACGTAACCCCGAAAGACTCCAGCAGGGAAAGAAAGGTCCGGACATCCCGAAGATCCGGCACATTGCGCAAGGTTATCGGCTCAGCGCTCAACAGGCAGGCGGCCATCAGCGGCAGGGCCGCGTTCTTGGCGCCGCTCACCGCAATTTCACCATGCAGGGGATATCCGCCTTCAATAACTATCTTGTCCATGAAGTTCTCACTTATAAAAAAAATCGCAGGGGAACGATGCGGCGTTACGGCTCAGCAGCGACGGGCCTGGAAAATACGCGGCAAACCAGCCAGATCAGAATGGACCTGCAACCTATCATATTCCGGAAAGGAAGAAAAGATTTTCAGCACCGCCTCCTGCTGATCCGCGCCGATCTCCATGAAAAACAGGCCGTTGGTCAGCATTACCGGGTGAACTTGCGCCGCCAATGCGCGGATTTCGGAGAGGCCGTCAGCGCCGCCGCTCAGGGCGCGATGCGGCTCGAAAGTCACCTCCGGCTGCAGGGTGTCCATTGCCGTTGCGGTTATGTAGGGCGGGTTGGAAACAACCAGGGCAAACCTTCTCTTCTGCTGTATAGGGGTCAACCAGTCGCCGTTTAATAAGAAAACCCTTGGCTGCACCTCATGCCGCCCGATATTTTCCCTGGCAACCCCCAGAGCGGCCAGGGAAAGGTCCACCCCAAACACCAGCCGTTCCGCGAGTTCGCGGGCCAGAACAACGGTGATCGCCCCACTCCCGACACCCAGGTCCAGCACCGGGCCAGGCGGCAAACCATCCTGCCGCACCGTGGCAAAAATCTTTTCCAGAAGCTCCTCGGTCTCGGGTCGGGGGATGAGAACCTTGCGGGAAACCGCGAAGGGCAGCGACCAGAATTCCTGCTCGCCGGTGATGTAGGCCAATGGTTCCCGAAGGAGACGCCGGGAAAGGAGTTTATTGAAAAATAAAAGAGGCTGCACAGAGATTTCCTGCTCCAGCGCAAGAAAAAACTGGGTTCGGGAATAGCTCAGGACATGCCCCAGCAAAAGGGCTGCTTCGACTTCCGGCTCGGCAACGCCGGCATCGGCAAGGCGTTGGACGCTCGCAAGATATACCTGTTTGAGAATCATGGGCGGATTTTCCGGGCCGGGGAAAGACGGGAGA
>JAJZSH010000258.1 GCA_021822005.1 Deltaproteobacteria bacterium
AGGCCACCGGATAGCCTCGGGCCATGGTCCGCACCAGGCTTGCAACATGGCCCTCCAGCCAGACATCGTCCGAGTCAAGAAACATGACCACCTCGCCGCAGGCCGCACCAACCCCGGCATTTCTCGCCAGACCCGGCCCAAGACCGGAGCGCTTCAACAGCCGCACCTCGGGAAAGCGTGCGGCCACAAGGGCAGCGGTGTGGTCCGTTGAGCCATCGTCCACGACAATGATCTCGCTCACCGGGGTGTCCTGAGCGAGCACGCTGGCAATGGCCCGACAGGTCATCTCCGGCCGGTTTTTCGTGGGGATTACACAGCTGATCCGCATGGCCTGTGCTCGTTTTCCATGACCCGCCTCGTGATTGCGCTCTGTGCCGGGCAGGGAGGTACGGCCTGCCTCCTGCCCGCCTTTCAACATAACACAAAAAAAGGCCTGCCCCAAGGGCGGGAGAGAGACCAGAAAAAAAGGCTGGAACTCACCCGATGGGAGACTCTCGTGTCTAATTGCACAACCAACCGATACATCAAAGGATCGTCTCACCCCGGCGAAAGCCGGGGGGTTACCTTAAGGAAATTAGACACTGGCAGGTCAACGACAAAATGATTTGGACATCAACTCCTCTTGTGTGATAGCCTTTATAGATTCCTGTTTCTATTTTTCAAGACGCCAAGGTCGAAGCCGGCAAGCATGGCATCGTCATGGAGCTTGACCTTGACCCCTGCCTTGACTGAGAAGCTCATCAAGGCGGACGAAAGAAAGCTCAAACATATCCTGTTCAACCTCCTGAGCAACGCCGTAAAATTTACCTCCGAAGGCGGAGCGGTCCGGATCAGGGCGGAAAACGACAGGGAATTTTTCAGGATCGCCGTGGCTGATACGGGGATCGGCATCAGGCGGGAGGAGCTCGGCAGGATCTGGGGGGAAATGGCGCTTGCCGAGGAGAAAGAGGCCAGGCTGGTTTCGCTGGAGGCCCAGGCCGTGCTGGAAAAGGGCAGGCTCGACAGGGAGGAGTTCATCGCCACGGTGAGGAGGAATACCGGCTAAATGGCATCCGATACTCCCCCCCTAAGAGAGAAGGAAAAATGGCCAAGAAAAAGATAGATGTGGAGGAAGGTTGCATGCATAAGCCCCATCAGCTCCTTATTTTTACTATTGACGAACAACGGTATGCGATCCACCTGCAGGCGGTTGAACGGGTTGTCCCTGCCGTCGAGATCATGCCGCTGTCCGAGGGGCCGGACATGGTCACCGGCGTGATCAATGTTCAGGGGCAGGTCATCCCGGCACTGAATATCCGCAGAAAGTTCAGGCTGCATGAACGCGATATAGAGCTGGACGACAGTATTGTCATTGTCAAAGGATCGAAATGGACTGTTGCCTTTGCCGTTGATTCGGTGGAAGGAGTTCTTGAACGAAGACAGGAAGAGATAATCCCCGCGGAAGAGATACTGCCGGACATGGAGTACACCGAGGGGGTGATAAAAATACACGACGATATAGTGTTTCTGTATGACATCGACAAAGCGCTGTCTTTTGAGGAAAAAGGCGAGCTCGAAGCCGTTATGAAAAAAGAATGAGATCGCATTATGGGCAAGAGGGTACCGGACAATTTGCCCGCCGAGTTCAGCAGGTTTGTTGAAGTTAATATGGGGCTGAGCTTTCCAAAAGAGAAGTGGGGTGAGCTTGAAAAAGGTCTGCATTCCATGTGCGGGCAATTCGGCGGTGGCGCCAACGAAGAGATCTTTGCCCGGCATGTCATGTCTACGCCCTTATCAAAGAGGCGGATCGAAATGCTCGCCGGTGGCCTGACCGTGGGCGAGACGTATTTTTTCAGGGAAAAGAACGCCTTTGATGCCTTTGGACATATCGTTCTTGCCAAGGCGGCCGGGATGCGCGGCAGCGCGGACCGGAATTTAAGGATATGGAGCGCAGGCTGTGCAAGCGGAGAAGAGCCTTATACCATTGCCATGATGCTGAAGATGCTGCTCCCTGACCTGAAGGACTGGAACATCACCCTCCTGGCAACAGACATCAATCCGCATTTCCTGGAAAAGGCCGCGAAAGGTGTTTATGCAAGGTGGTCTTTCCGTGATGTGCCCGAGCTGATAATTAATAGATTTTTCACCAAAAGAGGGAGCGGATTGGAGATACTTCCCGAAATAAAAAAAATGGTCACGTTTTCATACCATAACCTGATGAAAGACGACTATTCCTCACTGCTGAACAATACGAATGCCATGGATGTAATATTCTGCCGCAATGTCCTCATGTATTTTTCCCCGGAAACCATAAAAAGCGTGACGCGGAATTTTCACCGCTGCCTGACAGACAACGGCCGGCTTATCGTCAGCCAGACGGAACTCAATGATGAATATTTTCAGGAGTTCGGAAAGGCGAGCCATGCGGGCGCCATGTTTTTCATAAAGTCAGACGTCGGGGCTGAAAAGAAGAAATATCGCTTGCCGTCACCAGCCGCCATGCGGGAAACCGGGCTTACAAAGGCGGTTATCAGTAATGCCTCATGCCGTCATTCCGGACTTGATCCGCAATCCTGGGACTTTTCAAAAAAACCACAGGATTCCTGCTTTCGCAGGAATGACGACCAGTGTGGCCTTACTCCCGCAGGTCTTCGTATTGATCAACCCTCTCCCCTGGCCGGAGCGGGCAAGGATGAGGAGGAAATCCGTAACGGAGTGGCGGCTGCGGTCCTTTATGAGAAGGCAGGCAAATTTTTTGAGCAGGGGGAATACAACAGGGCTGAGGATATCCTGGGGAGACTGATCGAAGGCAATCCGGGCAACGCAGAGGCCTTATCTCTTATGGCCCGTATATGCGCCAATCAGGGCAGGCTTGACGACGCCCTCCGCTATATTGAAGAGGCGACCAAAGCGGACAACATGAATCCGGGCCGCCACTACCTGCACTCGGCAATATTGAAAGAAAAGGGGCTGAAACAGGAGGCAATGGAGGCTTTAAAGAAGGCGGTCTATCTTGACGCTGATTTTGCCCTTGCCTATTTTGCCATGGGAAACCTCGCGCTCGGCTCAGGCAACAGGCTCGAAGCCGAGCGGCAGTTCAACAATGCGCTGCTGCTGCTCCGCAAGCACGGTTATGATGACATTCTGCCGGAGTCCGAAGGCATGACCGCAGGCAGGCTTATGGATTTAATAGAGTCGATGCAATGGAGAAAAAAGGAACGGGGATGAAGACATGGAAGATTCGGAAAAACGCAGGATGACCGAAGCGGGCTTTGCCCGAATCCTGACTGAAGAGGAAAAACTCAAGATACTGAGGGCGCGGGCAAAAAAGCTCGCCATCGAGGTCAAGGCCAAGGAAGCTGGTGAGGAAAATCTCGAGATCGTGGAATTCATGCTTTCCGGTGAGAGATACGGCATTGAGTCATTATACATCCGCGAGGCATATCCCCTGAAGGAGTTCACTCCCATCCCCTGCACCCCTGCCTTTGTGCTGGGCCTTATCAATATCAGGGGCCAGGTATTGTCCATTGTTGATATCGGCAGGTTTTTCGACCTTCCCCGCCAAGGGATAACCGACCTGAACAGGGTCATCGTCCTCAGTTCGGGAGCCTTGGAGTTCGGCGTCCTTGCGGACGATATTCTCGGCATGCGCAGGGTGCCTGCGCAGGAGATTCAGGGGGATCTGCCGACCCTGACAGGCATCAGGGCCGAATACCTGAAGGGGGTGACATCTGACAGGGTTACCGTGCTGGATGCCGGCAAAATACTGGCGGATAAGGACCTGATAGTGCATCAGGAAGTGGCGGGATGAGGGACGAAGGACGAGGGATGAAATCGTCCTTCATCTCTCATCCATCATAAAACAGGAGGTTATTTATATGTTTAAAAACATGAAGATTGGTCTGCGTATGGGATTAGGTTTTACCGTTGTGCTGGCTCTCATGATTGCCCTGATCGTGGTAGGTTTAAATCAGATGAAAGTCACCCTTGCAATGCTTGATCATGTTGCGGAAGTTAATGTTACCCGCCTTCACGCAGCCAATTCCATGATTGATGATGTGAGAGAAGTATCCATTTCCCTGCGCAATGCCTTGTTGCTGAAAGACATCGGAAATACGGAAACAACAAGAAAGGAGATTGCTGCAACCAGGAATGATTACGATGAAAATTTAAGAAAAGTCGAAGAATTAACTCCGAAAGACGATACAAAGGCATTGGGCATAATCTCAAAAATCAAGGCCTCCCGGGATACCTCAAGACAGCTGAACAATACGCTGCTGGATCTGGCCGGGGCAGGCAAGCATGATGAAGCCCTTGATTTAATGATCAAGGGAGCCACCCCCGCAGTGCGTCAATGGATAGAACAGACAGAGGAGCTTATAAAACATAGTGAAGAGCGTATTGCCATGCGCTCCGATCAGGCGGAAGAGGTGCAAGCCACTGCGCGCACAACCATGTTTATCCTTGGGGCCATTGCCATAGTGCTGGCAGCGGTAATAGGAGTTTCCTTGACCTTGAGTATTGTCCGGCCGCTCCAGAGGATGTCCCAGATAGCCGCCATGGTCGGCAAGGGTGATCTGGGCAATAAGGTAGGATATCTCTCCCTGGACGAGATCGGCGGC
>JAJZSH010000014.1 GCA_021822005.1 Deltaproteobacteria bacterium
AAAACTCGGTTATCTTTCTCCGGCTGCCTATGAGCGTCGGTTTTATCAACTGCAAAAAGCTGCGTAGAATTTTCGTGTCCACTATTGACGACCCACCTCAATATGCATAACTATTCGTTATCTCCCAGAAATTCACGCCGGCCATTGAAAACGCCAATAACCCAAGTCCCCAAATATGCAAAATTAATTCAGGCTCCATATATTTCATCTTCAGTTTTCCAAGCCTACGCGATACACTATTGTAACGGTTTAGTCTCTCTAGCCAATTTCCAAAACCTCAAACTCAGATTTTTAGCCGATATACCGACAGCAGACCAAGTAACGAGTCTGTAGAAAAAGCCCGAAATGAGCTTTTTTGTGGCTCGTAACTACCTGATATCCTTAAGGCTAATTTTACCCAAAATGACTTATTCTACAGGCTCAACGTTCACACGCAGGTGTATTCAGGGAAATCCCCTCTAACCTTAACCAAGGAGAATACCATGGCTGAGAGTGTTTACAAAATCATCGAAATGGTCGGATCAAGCCCGGTTTCATGGGAAGAAGCTACCAAAAATGCCGTCAAGACCGCTGGCCTGAGTTTGCGCGACCTGAGGATTGCAGAAGTTGTTACCCTGGATATGAAAATTGACGAGAAGGGCAAAGAATCTACCTTTCGGGCACGGGTGAAACTTTCTTTCAAGATCGTTTCCGACTAACCCGCATTTCTCACAAAGATATTCCTGAGAAGTCGGGAAATGCAAAGGGGCATAAATGGGGTCGGAGCTGACTTATGGGGGGAATAGGGGGACGGGAATATAACGCCCATGAAATTGTGCGTTTCCATTCTTTGAATGATATGGCCTACTCTGCCTATGCTTCGACAAGCCCGCATAGATTCCCCTGGTGCCCTCCACCACATTATTTGTCGTGGCATCGAGTGCAGTCCGATCTTTCAAGACGATATCGATAGAGACGATTTCGTCGGCCACCTGGCGGCCCTTTGCACCGAAACATCCACCAAATGCCTGGCCTGGGCGCTGATCCCGAATCATTTTCACCTGTTGCTGCAAACCGGGACGATTCCCGTTGCCACGATCATGCGCCGCCTTCTGACTGGCTATGCCGTCAGATTCAATCGCAGGCATGGCCGACATGGACACCTGTTTCAAAATCGTTATAAGTCGATCCTCTGCCAGGAAGAATTGTACTTGCTGAAGCTGGTCCGTTACATTCACCTCAATCCCCTCCGCGCCGGACAGGTTAACAGTCTGGAGGAACTGAAGGTTTTTCCCTACTGCGGACACGGTCGTTTGCTGGCAACGACGAAAGACGATTGGCAGACCATCGAGACTGTGCTGGAACGGTTTGGCAAGCGGGTCTTTTCGGCACGCAAGGGTTATGAGGCCTTCGTGGCCGATGGGGTGTCGCAAGGGCAACGGCCCGACCTCATCGGCGGCGGACTGATTCGCAGCAGCGGCGGTTGGCGCCGTGTCAAACAGAATCGTCAGGCGGAGTTGGAAAGCAAAAGCGATGAACGCATCCTCGGAGAGGGCCAATTTGTCGAAGAGGTGTTAAGAGAGGCCGAAGAAGAGTTGGCCCGCCGGACAGGCTATGAGTACCAAGGGATCGGTTTCGATGAATTGCTCAAACAGGCGGCTCGGCAATTTGCGCAGGAAGCGGACGATTTGTTGCGGCCCGGGAAACAACCGGCGCGGGTGAATGGACGCAGTTTGCTTTGCTTCTGGGCGGTAAGAGATTTGGGCATGACAGCCAGCGAGGTGGGAAGGAGGATCGGCTTGACCCAATCCGCGGTGAGCCGGGCGGTGCAGCGGGGTGAGAAGCTGTCGGTCGAGATGAAGATCACCTTTTTGGCAGGAAACGCATGAAATCATGGGCGTCCCCGAAACCGAAACCGCGAAACCCGAACGAGCGATAGGGAAGAATGAAGAAAGACAAATACTATGTTGACCGCAAATTTCATACTATCTTTAGCGATGGTATCTATTTTACAAAGGCGGCATTTGAGGCACTTGAAACAGAGGAATATGTACAGGAAGAGCATTTGTCTAGAGCTGCTATTTTAAATCTTTCAATACTTCCTGAAGTAGCCGCGAACTGTGTATTAGAAACACTTTCTCTCCCGAAACAGATATTAAATGAAGTCGATAGGTTTTCTCCTATTAATAAATTTGAATTTTATCTGTGGGAATTTAAAAAGATAAAGCTGGATCGTAGCATCCAAGAGGTTCAAAATCTCCAGGAGCTGCAATCTATTAGAAATTTTATGGTCCATCCAAAATCAAAAAAAACTGAATGGATTGATGTGGATGAAAACACAAGAGAAGCTGACTTAGGTAGAACGCCTTTGCTAGAAATACCGTATAGCGGTGTGGAATGGCAAGGAGATGATCCATTTATTGTTTTGAGAGTCGTCATGGCCTTCTTTGATCACATATTCCGCATTCTATGTGAATTTAGCCCTGGGGAGGTACAGCACCTCTTATTTAACTCAGGCGAATATGTTAAAGGTCCGAAGGGTGGACATGTCATTTATAGTGAATGGAAGCAGATTCAAAAAAAATGGTCTCTTAGAATGCGGTTTCTAGGTGTTGAGTGCGATGTCGAAAAAAACATGTAACATTACTATTGGGGGCAAAACGCTACTGGGTAGAGTAGAGAACAGGCTCTCACCTGCCCTCCCTCATCAAGAAATTCAGGGTAGAGTATATCAGGAAACGGGACGAATCCCGGTTTCCTGGGAGTTGCATCCATTGCAAACGCGGGGAAAGGACATGCCTGGAACTTTCACCAAGCGGCGCTAGCCATTGACGATCTCGATCCCTTCGAGCTTCCAGTTGAGGGTGCCGGCGGGGCGGGCCCAAGTCCACTCCTCGGCGAACTTCACCGGCTCCGTCATGCTGCCATTGACAACTTCATTACTCCGCTCATCAATCGTGTAATCCAGCAGATTCGCCGTAAAGAGCAGCGTCACGAAATCCTCTATGGAGTCAGTGCCGGCGTCAACCAGCTCGACCTTGCGGATGGCAATACTCTCCAGCTTGTTGATCTGCCCTTTCTGACGCAACTCGGCAAAATGTCCTTCATATTCCCGGGCCAGCCGCTCACCGAGCAGATGACGGTAGGACTGGAGGTCGCGACGCATCCAGCCGGCCTGCACCTGAAAGAAGACATCCTGGGCCACTTCCTTGAAGTGTTCCGGGTCAAAATCCGGATCGGTTCGCCGGATCGCCTCAAGACCTTGGACCATTGTCCCAGCCCCCATCGACGAAGACGGCAGCGGATCAGGCATATACCCGGCACCTCCTGCCTGGTTGCCGGGGTAGAATCCTTCCGCTCCGGCGCCGCCCTGCTGATAGTGCGCCTTGGGCAAAGCCAGTCTTTTTTTGAAAAAGCGGCTATAGATGAAATAACCCGCCCCGGCAAAAAGCAGGATCTGCAAGAGTCCGATGCCACTCCCGCCGATGCCCCCACCCATGCCGCCATGTGCCAGACTGCCGAACAGCAGACCCCCGATCGCCCCGCCCAACAAGCCACCGCCAAGACCGCGCATGAATCCGCCAGTACTGTTTTGATTTTGCGGTGCTGTATACTTGCTTGGCGGAGGAGACTGGGCCGGTGGCTGGACCGAACGGGAACCGCTGAAGGAACGTCCGCCGGATCGGGAGCGGGCATCGGCATCGTCAGCGGTTGCCGCCATGCCGATCAGGGAAAAGATGAAGAAAGAAAGAAAAACGGCGATAAACCTTTTACAATAGAGAGACATGAGATAAAAGACCTTTTAGAAAAGTGTTGTTCAAAACCCCTGCGGGAGAGGAGCCGGCCGCACTGGCTGCCGGTCATCAGCATCCAAGCCCGGTTGTTGACTTGAAAGAGAGGGGCCATTCTACTGTAGTGGTGCGCCGATTGCACGAAAAGTTCGGGGAGGCGGCACCCGCGTTTTTCGACGGCCATAAGCGGACGGGGTTGGACAAGGCTTGGTGATACGCTTAAGAGACGATGGGCGGAGTCCAGGACGACGCATACCATCATGTGCAGGAGAAATCACGTGGATATTGCCATACTGATCGTGTTGATTTTGCTCAACGGCGTATTTGCCATGTCGGAAATCGCCCTGGTGACGGCGCGCAAAAGCCGGCTGCAGCGGCTGGCCGAGGATGGAGACGCTGCCGCTGCCATGGCCATGCGCCTCGGTGAAGAGCCCACACAGTTTTTGTCCACTGTGCAAATCGGTATCACCGCCATCGGTATCCTCAATGGTATCGTGGGCGAAGCCGCACTGGCCGGGCCTCTTGCCGAAATGCTTCACAGCCTTGGCCTGGAGGAAAAGGCAAGTGCAATGGGAGCAACCACCATCGTGGTGGTGGGAATCACTTATTTCTCCATTGTTTTCGGGGAGCTGATTCCCAAGCGAATCGCGCAATTCAATGCCGAGGGTATTGCTCGATTCATGGCTCGCCCGATCTCGGCCCTGGCAAAACTGTCGCGTCCGTTTGTCTATCTGCTTTCCATCTCGACCGACGGTATTTTGCGGTTGATGGGCAAAAAGGAACTGAGCAGCGCCAATCTGACGGAAGAAGATATTCACGCCATGCTGGCGGAAGGGTCGCAGGCGGGTCTGATCGAAAAGCACGAGCACCAGATGGTGCGTAATGTGTTCCGGCTGGACGACCGCCAGATCGCCTCCCTGATGACGCCGCGCAGCGAAATCATCTCTCTGGATATCAAGCAGCCTTTTGAAAGAAGCCTGGAAGACCTGGTCAACTCCGACCACTCCCGCTTCCCGGTATGCCGGGGCGGGATGCACGACGTGCTGGGAATCATCACCGCCAAGCGATTGCTGAAACACCGGATAAAAGGCGAACCCGCCAACATTACCGAATATCTGCAGCCCGCCGTCTACGTGCCCGAATCGCTGACTGGAATGAAACTGCTGGAACAGTTCCGGGAATCCGGCGTGCAAATGGTCTTTGTTGTCGACGAGTATGGGGAAATTCTGGGCCTGATTACCTTGCAGGATGTTTTGGAAGCATTGGCCGGGGAGTTCAAACCCCGCGACCCGGAGGATGTGTGGGCCGTTCGGCGCGAAGACGGTTCATGGCTGCTCGACGGTTTGATTCCCGTCCACGAGCTCAAGGATCGGCTCGATTTAAAAGGCGTGCCCGAGGAAAACAAGGGGAGGTATAATACGCTGAGCGGCATGATTATGTGGTTGATCGGCGACCTGCCGCGCACCGGCGATGTGACAAAGTGGGAGCAGTGGCGGCTTGAAGTGGTCGATCTCGACGGCAACCGGATCGACAAGGTGCTGGCCAGCCGCCTGCCTGAATCCCGGGATGAGCCAGATCGTCAGGAATCAGCCCCTGCGACAGAAGGCGATAACTGATATCAATCGGTTCATAATGGAGGGAACATAACCCATGCTGCGTTCCTGAATGAACCATATCCTTCTTCTGGTACAAGACAGCCCCCAGTGGTTCGTTTGGCCCGACCCCATACGCCCCAACGTTCATACGCGAATTAACTCCGGTCACTCACCTGAATCTTCGTCATTCTTTTCTGCGCACATAGGGTCCTCGGACTTGAGGCTCCCGAAAGACAACGCATACTGCCGGGTGAACTCCGCGCCAAGAAAAAAGATCTGCGCCGAGAAATACACCCAGAGCAGCAAGGCGATCAACGATCCGGCCGCGCCAAAGCTGGAAGCCACTCCGCTGTTGCCCAGGTACAGACCGATCGCATATTTGCCGAGGTCGAACAATCCAGCGGTGACCACGGCGCCGACCCAGACATCGCGCCAGGAAAGCGGCGCCTCCGGCAGCATCTTGTAGATCACCGCGAACAGACAGGCGGTGACGCCCAAGGAAAGAAGCGAGGAGAAAACAACAAGGGCTGAACTGCTCCATATCCCGCCCACGGAGCGGGCAAGCACGGCAAACGCCGCGCCGCAGACAAGGGAAGCAAGCAGCAGGAAGGCGAGAACCAGCACCAGACCGAAGGAGAGGAATCTGGTTCGCAGCAGGCTGAGGAAAGCGGAATGCCGATGCGGCGGGACACCCCACATTTCATCCAGGCTGTCTTTCAACTCGACAAAGACGCTGGTGGCGCCGACCAGCAGCAGAACACCGGCCACCATGGTTGCGACCAGTCCGGAAGCGGGATTTCGGGCGGCGGCCAGCAACGCCTGGACCGCCTGCGCGCCATTGGGTCCCACCGTTCCCTGGAGCTGGGCGATGATTTTGCCCTGGGCCGCTTCAGCGCCAAAAAAATACCCGGCCACCGCGATGGCCAGCACCAGGATGGGGGTCATGGAGAACAGGGTGTAAAAGGCCAGAGCCGCGCCCTTGCTGGCGCCGCGGTGATTGATCCAGGCCTTCAGTGATGCAAGCAAAACCGTCTTCATGCGCCTCCAGGCATCAGGAGGGGATGGTGAGCGCCTCCCGATGCGTCCATTCTAAAATAACCGCTGGAAAATTCATATGTTTTCCCGTGGTTCTGCTGTTTTTAAACAATTTTATTTCTGGTTACCAAGCAATCTCCGTGATCAGAGGAATACGCTTTATCCTTCCGTTCATTTCTTTGCTTGCCCAAAGAAAGGTCTCCCTGTGTCTTGTCCCGCCGTTGGCGGGATACCCGGAGTTTATGCCCCTTGTGGGTACTCCTCGATGCTGCCGGGAGCTTGCAAACTCGGCTTTGCCTCAAACAGTGCAAACTCCTTTTTCGGCAGCCTCTCCGGTGCTCGGCTGCGTGCCAATGGGATTTTTACTGCCATGAGAGCAAAGGACTTGGCTGGTATTGCTTGGCAATCAGAAATAAAAATGCCCGGTTGGCCGATCTTGCGGTATGATAAACATCCTGAAATTCGGCCTTGCGACACACGCTTCCCCCGCTGCGAGGCCTTTCGCTTACCGTCAACGGACACGAGAAAATGACCGACAGCAATATCATCGAACTGACCCCTTTCCGCGCCGATCTGGCCCGCGCCCTGACCCGGCGGGGCGAACGGCTTCTGGCCGCAACCGACCTGGCCGACGAAGTCGCGGCCCTGGAACCCCTGGAGGCATACTACATTGTCCGGGAGCTCGGCCTGGATCAAGCCCTGCCCATCCTCCGGGAGCTGAACCATGAACAGCTGCAGGCCTGTCTGGACTTGGATTGCTGGAACCGCTACGATTTCGCCGCCGACAGTCTTGATGAATGGCTGGCGCCCTTTGCGGCCATCGATGCGGAAACCCTGGCCCAGACCTTCCTCTCCCTGGATTATGTGCTCCAGCTCCTTTTTCTCACCCAGACCGTCACGGTCTATGATCCGGATGCGGATCAGGTTCCGCCGGAGGACGAAGGGCGTGACACTGCCCGGGCCATGACCCCGGACGGCTTCTACCTCCTGGAGCTGAAGCCCGACCTGGCGCTGAAGGTCCACCCCTTTGCCCTGCTGGATGCCCTGTACCAATACGACCCAGCGGCGGCGCACCGGTTGATGAGCGAGATCCGCGTGGATCTGCCCACCCAGATCGAGGAAGAAGCCCTGCGCTTCCGCAGCGGCCGCATGCAGGATCTGGGCTTTGCCACCCCGACCGAGGCCACCGTTCTCTTCTCCCGGCCGCCCAACCGTCAGCCAATGCCCCGGCCCCATGACCCGTTGGACAGCGCAGTCACCCGCTTGCCGTCCGTGTATGCCGGACCCTTGCTCGAGACCACCCTGCTGCAGCAGGCCCTCTCCCTGGTTACTGCCCCAAACAGCCTCTCCCGCCTGGAGCAGGAGCTGATCTGGGCCATAAACAGCGCGGTCATCGCCTACGGTGAAAAACCGCAGGATATCGAACACATCACCGCCATTGTCACCCGGGTGCGGGATACCATCTCCCTCGGCCTGGAGTCCCTGCTGGCCCAACAGGACCCCCCCTGCCCGCCGGACGATGCCGGAGCCGCAGCCAAGGCGGCCGAGCTGCTGGAGATCTGGTGCATGACCGATCTGTTCCGGCACGGCTATGGTGCGACCCTGGTGTTGCAGGAGGAGGTGCGGCAGGCCTTGGCTGAGCCCCGGATATCTGCCTGGTATAATCTGCCGGACACGGAACAATCGGATGAACCGGCAGATCGGCGGGAGCGCGCCTTTGTCGCCGCCCTGCTCGGCCGTCAGCCCCTGCGCGGCGGATTTGATCCGGGCAACGCCGAGACCGTCCGGGCCTTTGCCAGCCTCGCCGAAATCGCCGCGGCCCAAGTCCGGCTTAAACGCCTTGTCGGCCATTTCAGTGGACAAGAATGATGCGCTCCTGCCTCAAGACGTTCGGATCACCCATACCGGAAAATCAATGTTTACCCGTTTTGAGTCCTGCTCTGGACGGCGCGCCCGGCTCAAATCCAGATGAGCGGTGATATCCTCTAGTACATTGTAACACTTAAATCGACACTCAAATTAGTTCCCTCCCCCCTTGGGGGGAGGGTTAGGGTGGGGGGGAGTCGTCATGCAGACGCCCAATTGTTGCTTCACCCACCCCCTAACCACCTCCCGTCAAGGGAGGGGGATGCGAAATGAAAAACGTTACAAGGTACTAGGGGAAGGAACGTTTCGGCAGTGCCTGGGCCAGAAATGTGGCTGTTTGATAGTGCTGGGGAGAAAACGAAGAACGGCAAAGCGACACGTCCGGAAGCCGGTTTTCATCGGCTACCGGACGTTGGCAACGAACGGTTACTTGTAGTGCTGTGAGCTGAGGACAGCGGTCGCTCCACCTTTCAGGAAGGTGTAGTCTTTGTAGCCGTTCTCAATCAGGTAATATTCCAACCAAACAACCTGCTTGCCAACCTGGTCGAAAATCAGCAGCCTCTTGTCTTGATTGGCTTTTGTTTTGACAAAATTCGGGATGAACTTGTCAAGCGGAATCGAAATAGCTTTTTCCAGGCCAGGCAGAGCGCCGCTCTTCTGCACGTTGTCGCGCACGTCAATAACCATGGCATTGTCGGCAGCCGCAGCTTTCTTGAAGGCATCAAATGACATCACGCGCTCAGCATGAGCGGCTTCAGAGATCATCGCCTTCTTCGATTCAGACATCCGCTTGCCGAGAAGCAGCGTCTTGTCCGGAAACTTGGCCGCCCAGTCCGGCACGCCAGCATCGTATGCGACGACACTTGCCACGCCTGCCGCAGTTGCGCGCTCTGCAGCTTCATACGCCTTGTAACAGGTAACTCCGTTGCAGTAGACCGCAATCGTTTTTGACGCATTTTTCGCCGCCAGATCTTTGATCGCACTCTCAAATTTCGCATCAGATACAGAGATATGCAGCGCATTGACCGGATGGATGACGTCATACTCCACTGGCGACCGCACGTCAACCAGGACAGCCGACCCGGCTTTTGCAGCCGCACTCAGTTCGTCAGTGCTGATGGTTTTTACACTCGGGTACTTTGCCCGGCCAGGAAAGTCTGCGGCGAACACTGACAGTGGTGACGACACGACCAGCGCCATCGCCGCACCAACTAAACACAGCATTGTTTTCTTCATACAGCTCCTCCAAAATTGAGTGAGGGAACTCCGCGAGTTATTTCGCGGAAATTTGAATACGGGGTTCAGGCGCTCCTGTTGTGGACAATGCAGACCGCCACAGTGGCCGCCATTTCCATTGTGCGGTATCTGGCTTGCGATATGTAAAACTGTTAATTTATTTTTTCAATCCCACAAGGGGCGTATCATCAACCTACTGCCAGGAATATATCTTGTTAACAGAAGAGGAAAAGCTCTTTTGCCCCTCCTTTTGATGGGGAGCGACAAAAGAGCTTTCTGCTGTAAAGACAAAGAAATATCCCTCTGTGGACCTGTTAAGTCGCCGGAGTATTAAGAGACAACTCAATACCAGCGCTCAAAGAACAACGAAATTCATTTTCCCGAACCAGATACACAGAGCAGTTTGCGGCTTTCAAAATCACACCCGCGGCATCGCGGACAATTTCCAACCCTCGCCGGAAGGGATGGCTCATGACGAGCAGGTCATAATCTTCTCTGGCAAGTTCATTCAATATCCCATCGGTCACTCGACCAGTGGCAGACTTGATTTCGCAGTCCGGAGGACAACGCTTGCGAAACGTGGTCAAAATATCAACCTCGCTGACCAGTTCATCGTCTCTGACATATTCCAGAAAATCCGCGCGCGATCCGCTTCCTGACAACCAGTCATGACCAGTGTAGTCATTCCAGGTGGTATCCAGGACGAACAGGGCCGTAAGACTTGCCTGTTTCCCGGCGGCGAATTTGATCGCCTCGTCCATGGTTCGCGTCGATGGGTCCAATGCCAGTAGTATTTTCATTTATGGAAGGGTTCCTTTTTCATGTTCAAGCACCAGGATCTCGGTCTTGCCTTTTTTTACCTTATCCTCGGGTTTGGCGCTTACGGACAGGATCTTGCCATTGGTTATCGCCTTGTATTTTTTAGGTTCAGGTTTGCCCTTTATCTCCAGCGAATAGAGCAGATCCCCTTTTTTAACTTCAGCCCCAGGTTCGACCGCAATGGCGACAACCTTTCCGCTTGCGGGAGCTTTCATGGCAATGCTGGGGATGATGTAAGCCATATAGACAAGAATCGAAACCACGACAATGGCCACAAAAACCATGGCGGCCATGTCTTCGTGACGGTCGGTTTTAAAGACGGTCATCTTGGTGTTTTTCTTTGTTTCAGACATGAATTATCTCCTTAAAAATTGGCTTCTTTTGCGACAAAAAGCAAGACCACGATCAGGGCAAGGACATACTTGAAGGCTCCGGCAGCCAAGCCGACCTTCAGTGGTGCTCCGCCTGCGGCCCTGAGCTCACGAACATCGATATAGGCGCCCTGGCCAACAAGACCCAGTCCGAAAATCCAACTCATAACCTGACGCATGAGATGGATGGTCTCCGACCCTTCCGCGCCCAGCATTCCCAGGGATGAGAGCGCGGTCATGCCAAAGAAGCCAAAGATGAAAATAGGAAATTTGTCTTTGATGATGCCAACCAGGGTAACGTGCTCGGTCTGGGCTTCTGCCCGCCAGTACCACATGGTGATAAAGAAGACGACGAAGGGAATGGAGATGACGCGAACCACGTTCCAGATTTCTCCGTAGGCCACGGCGGTGCCCGGAGCAATATCGGGATTGTAGGCCAGACAGGTGGCCAGTACCTGGCCGGAATTAAGAATACCTGTGCCGACCCAGGCGCCAAACTGGTAATCGGTGAGGTGCAACATATTGCCGATGAAGGGGGAGATAAACATGGTCATGATGCCAAAGCCGAGAATCGTGGCAATGGCAATAGCCACATCTGCCGGTTTTGCGCGCACGGCCGGGGTTGTGGCAACGGCTGCGGAAACTCCGCACACGCCGCAGGCAGCAGCCATGACTCCAATGAGGGAGCGGTCCATTTTTTGGACCCGTCCGTACCATATGACAAAAAGGATAGTGCCGAAAACAAAGGAAAAGATCAGGGTTATGGCTATGCCGCCAACCTTGAACAGGCCCTGGATGGTGTACAGTGAACCCAGCATCATGACGCCTGATTTTATGAACAGGCGCGTAGTGCGGAAGCCTTCTTCAGCCCAGGCGGGAATTTTCCCGGACCACAGGATGTTTCTATACACCATCCCGGCGATGATGGCCAAAAGGATGTAGTTCAGGCTCAGCACCTTGACCAGCCAACCTTTTTGGCCGAGGACAACGGCATCTGCCATCCATGGTTCTACATAGATGCGCAGGACGTAGAGGGTAAGCACCATAAACGCGAGGCCGGGAATGATGGCCATTACCTTGGCCATGCCATGTTTTTCTTCCATAAATCCTCCTTTATTTTATGACGAGAACATGACAAGGGGCATGCTCCACAATTTTTGCTGATACGCTGCCAAGAAAAAACCTGTTGGCGCCATGCCTTCCGTGCGAGCCGACCACGATGAGATCGGCCCCGATTTCCTTTGCCGTATCAATAATCTTTTCCGCCGGATGGCCATCTTTGATCACAATCTCTGCCTTGATCCCTTTTGTCGCAAGTTCATCAGTCACTTTTTTCATGGAGCTTTCCGCCTCGGAAAAAAGCGATTCTGTTATAAATTTGCACTCACTGTCGGAGACTTCGGTAAGACACAAATCCGGAGCAACAGTCATGATTGTGATCTCCGCTCCCATCTTCTCCGCCATTCTACTTGCCTCCTGCAATGCCTTGTCCGCGTGAGCAGACCCATCATGAGCAACCAGAATCTTCATTTCAATACCTCCTTTCTCATAAATTAAATCTATCGCTCTTCCCTGACGAGCGTGGTTGAGTCCTTGTGCAAGGAAGGTGCCATTTAAAACAACAAGATTGACATTAGAAATAAATCATATAAAAATAGGTAGTTAGCAACATGCACCCCCTTGATCGAATTTTGGCTGTAACACAAAAACAGGGGACACAAGTGCATCCATTGGTATCCACTGATATCTTCAGTTGACACCAGGAATGGTTTTATCATTAGTATGAAGAGCCTCTTGTAAAAGTATTATTTGTAGTTTGACAGACTCGCCACAAACGGGAAATGGCTGATGAATTCAAAACAACCACCGTTCACCCTGAGTTTTTTGATTTCGCTCAAGAGAACCTTGTCGAATGGCAAAACTGGACTTTTGCAAGAGGCTCTGAAGAGTGGCTACGAAGTTCTGCTGCCGGAACAGGGGATACTGGCCTGCGCAAGCGGGCACGGCGGAGCCTTTGACCTGGAGGGCCGGGGGCTGGCGGGACCGGCCAGGAGCAATCCGTCAAGCTACCCGGCCCAACTGACCGCCAACCGGGTCCATGTCGCCTATCCCTTCCGCTGATCGCGCAGGAAAGGGTTTGCCGGGAACAATCACATTGATCTTGCGCATCTTTGTCCTGATCAGGTATGGTGTTGCCCCGTACCTTCCCTCGCAAGGGAGTTGCCTTTACAACCAAGCCGTTGTAATAAAATAATGTCGTCTCCAGATGACCAAAACGGCATAAAGTGCCGTAGCAGTGCTAACGGCGACGCCATAATCAGGAAAGCATTGGTTATTTCGCAACGGCTCCTAAACACCCCAAGGATGCGCCAGATGAAAAAAATAGCGGTATTGGCCGGTGACGGCATCGGCCCGGAAGTCATGCAGGAAGCCATCAAGGTTCTGGACGCGGTCCAGAAAAAATTCGGTTTCAGCCTTGTTTACGAACATGCGGATGTGGGCGGCTGCGCCATCGACAGGCACGGCGAGGCTCTGCCCGCCTCGACTCTCGCCCTGTGCGAGGCCAGCGACGCCATCCTCTTTGGTTCGGTGGGCGGCCCCAAATGGGAATCGCTGCCCCCGGCTGAGCAGCCGGAACGCGCCGCCCTTTTGCCGCTCCGCAAACATTTCGAGCTGTTCTGCAACTTCCGGCCAGCCCGAATCTTCAAATCCCTGGCTGCGGCCAGCCCCCTGCGGGCCGATATCGTGGGGGACGGCTTTGACATCCTCTGCGTGCGTGAACTCACCGGCGACATCTACTTCGGCCAGCCCAAGGGGAGGGAAGGTTCGGGCGCCAACGAAAAGGCCTTCGACACCATGGTCTACCACCGCTGGGAGATCGAGCGCATTGCCCGCCGCGCCTTTGACGCCGCCCGCCTGCGCCGCAAGATCGTCACCTCGGTGGACAAGGCCAACGTCCTCACCACCATGGTGCTCTGGCGCGAAGTGGTCATCGAAATCGCCAAGGAATACCCGGATGTCAGCCTGAACCATATCTACGTGGACAACGCCACCATGCAGCTGGTCAAAAATCCGCACCAGTTCGACGTCATGCTCTGCGGCAACATGTTCGGCGACATCATTTCCGACGAATGCGCCATGATCACCGGCTCCATGGGGCTGCTCGCCTCGGCCAGCCTCAACGAAAAAGGCTTTGGCCTCTACGAGCCCGCGGGCGGCTCCGCTCCGGACATTGCCGGCAAAGGCATCGCCAACCCCATTGCCCAGATCCTCTCCGCGGCCATGATGCTGCGTTTCAGTCTGGATCAGGGAGCAGCGGCGGACGCCATTGAAAAGGCCGTTGCCGCAGTGCTCGACAAGGGCGTGCATACCCCGGACATTGCCGTGGACCAGAGCAGGGCCATCGGCACCGCAGCCATGGGCGATGCCATTGTCAGGGAATTGCAGCAGTAGAACGCAGAAAAAACCCCCTGGCCCAACAATCTGGGCCTACGCATTTTTTTTATGAATTTCATCACCAACGAGGACCATCATGAGCGACTTGACCGCCACAATGACGACGAACAAAGGCACCATCACCCTCAGGCTGTTCGCCGAGAAAACCCCCTACACCGTGGCGAACTTTGCCAATCTCGCCCGGCGCGGCTTCTACAACGGCCTCAAATTCCACCGGGTCATTCCGGATTTCATGGTGCAGGGCGGCTGCCCCAAGGGCACCGGCACCAGCGGCCCGGGCTATGATTTTGCGGACGAATTCGACGCCAGCCTCGGGCACAGCAAGCCGGGCCTCCTCTCCATGGCCAACGCCGGACCGAACACCAACGGCAGCCAGTTCTTCATCACCCATGTCCCCTGCCCCTGGCTGGACGGCAAACACACGGTTTTCGGGGAAATCGCCGGCGAAAACGACCAGGAGGTGATCGACAGCATCAGACAGGGAGACACCATTACCGCTGTGACCATCGAGGGGGATGTGACCGGGCTTTTTGAAAAAGCGCAGGACAAGCTGAAAGTCTGGAATCTCGCCATCAGCCAGCGTTTTCCCAAGCTTGCTCCGGCGGAATAAGGCATAGACCGGGAGCGCTTCCTTCCGGCTACAGACATAAAAAAAAGGCAGACAGATACCATGGTATCCGCCTGCCCTGTGCGCTCAACAACCACCCTTGCCTATTTAGTGTCCATCCGGAAACGGCCCTTTCGCCCGATTGCTGCGTTGCTCAGTCGCCGAAAAATGCTCACGTACCATATGTACGCTCCGCTTTTTCGTCTTCCTCGCGCCTTGCTCTCGAACGAAATTGCTCGTTTCCGGATGGACACTATTTAGGAGCCGTTACGAAATAACTTGATCATTATGGCCATTTCGTTACGGCTCCTTACGCCGTCGCCGCTGACGCTGCTAACACTGCTGCCGTTTTAGCCTATACGAAATGACCAAGTTATTTTTTAACAACGGCTTACAACGGCTTAGCAAATGGACCGACCAGCTCCTTGACCTTGCCGGCTTCCTCCTTGAGGGAAGCGACCTCTTTCACGCCGGGGACGGTTTCTTCCGCCTCGCGCAGTCCTTTTTTAAAGGAAGAGATGGCCTTGCCGAGGCCGGAGCCGATTTCCGGCAGCTTTTTCCCGCCAAAGACCAGAAAGGCGATCCCCAAGATAACAATCAATTCCGGAGTACCCAAGCCAAACATATTCACTCTCCTTTTATAAAGTCGTTACAAGCAAACGCGCAGTATCTTCTCAGGCGGAGCCGGAGCCCTCTTCCTTGTCTTTTTCTTCGATTTTTTCCTGCTTGTCAGCGTCGCGGGTGGCTTTTTTAAAGTTCTTGATGCCCTGCCCGATTCCCGAGCCGATCTCAGGCAGCTTGCCCGCTCCGAAGATGATGACGATTATCACCAGAATAACGATGAGCTCCGGCATTCCAAGTCCAAACATGAGAAACCCCTTTCAGCTGACGGCGTTTATGGTGGGTTAGCCCGATAATACAACCGGAAAAAAAGCAAGTCTTGATATGTATACCATAAGGAGGCGAAGAAGCAACCCCCCTTTTCATTCTGGATGTTCCACCCAACCAGGTGCGTCCCGGCGGATATTCCCGTTTACACCGGTAATACTTTGTATTACGATCAGACAATAGCTTTTCGCATCCAGAGGAGAACCATGCGCAACAAAAAACCGGAAACCATCACCTTCAAGGTGGATGAGGCGCTGGCCGAAGCCTTGCACAAGGTGCCCAATAAATCGGAATTTATCAGAAACGCCATCTTGAACGCCTTGGAAAACGGCTGCCCGCTCTGCCAGGGCACCGGCATTCTAACCTCGGAGCAACGGACGCACTGGGCCAGATTCCTCGACACCCATTCCCTGCAGAAATGCGAGGAATGCAAGGCGGTGCACCTGGTCTGCGGGGCCGATGAAACACCGTGCCGGCATTGAGTTTTTCAGGATCGAAAAAGACCGAAAGAGGAGGGATGCGATGAAAAACAACAAATTCCAGGCAGCCGCTGTTCTTTTTCTCATAAGCGCCGGCTGGGCAACCATCGGCCTCGCCGCGACAGCAGCGCCGCTTACGCTGCTGTCAGCGGCGAAAGCGCAGGTCTTTGTCTCCGTGCCGCCCCAGGCTTTTCTGGCCGAAAGAATCGGTGGCGATGCGGTGGAGGTGCACACTTTGGTGGGGAAAGGGCGAGACCCGCACACCTTTGAACCAACCCCGCGCCAGGCAGCCGCCCTGGCCGGGGCCAGCCTGTTTTTCACCGTGGACATTCCCTTTGAAAAGCAACTGGTGGCCAAGGTCGCGGCCAGCAATCGTAAATTGCGGATTGTGGACTCCACCAAGGGTATCGTCAGGTTGCCGCTTACGGAACCCCACCACCACGAAGCACCCGCCAAGGAAGAGCGCTCCGGCAATGGAGCAGACCCCCATATCTGGCTGGCCCCGGACAACCTGCGGATCATGGCCGACAACATGGCGGCAGCCCTGAGCACCGCCCTGCCGGACCGCAAAGAGGCCCTGCACAGAAATCTCGCCTCCCTCCAGAACGAGATCAGCGCCCTGGACAAACGCCTGGCCACGGCCCTGGCCCCGCATCGGGGCAAAACCTTTTACGTCTTCCATCCAGCCTTTGGCTATTTTGCCCAGGCCTACGGCCTGAAACAGAGGGCCGTGGAAATCAGCGGCAAGTCCCCCACCCCGAGGCAGCTTACCGCTCTTATCCGCCAGGCCAGGGAGGATCGGGTACACACCATCTTTGTCCAGCCGCAATTCGACAGCAAGAGCGCCGACACCGTGGCCCAGGCCATCAATGGGGCCGTGGCCCCCATCGACCCTCTGGCGCAGGAGGTGTTGCACAATCTCGCCACCATCGCCGCCATCATCGAACAATCGCTGAGGCAGTGAAAAAACAGGGAAGGGAATTTTTTGGATAAGGAACAGCCCATGACCGCCACAGGCAAACAGGAAACAGCCGTCCGCATCCGGGATCTTGATTTCGCCTACAACGGAACGCCCATCCTGGAAGGCGTCACCCTGGAGATCATGGCCCGGGATTCCCTCTGCGTCGTTGGCCCCAACGGCGGCGGCAAGACCACCCTGCTCAAGCTCATCCTCGGCCTGCTCAAACCGGACCGGGGCGAGATTGAAGTGCTGGGGAAAACGCCGGAGAAAAGCCGGTTGCGAATCGGCTATGTTCCGCAGTATGCCCGCTACGATCCGCAGTTTCCGGTGACGGTGCTCGATGTCGTGCTCATGGGCCGCTTGGACCGGATCTTCTGCGGAGCCTACGCCAAGGCCGACCGGGAGGCGGCCCTGGCAGCCCTTGCGGAAATGGACCTGGCAGATCTGGCCGGCCGCCTGTTTGCCGAGATCTCGGGGGGCCAAAGACAGCGGGTTCTCATTGCCAGGGCACTGGCCGCCGAAGGCGAACTGCTGATCCTGGACGAGCCCACGGCCAACATCGACGCCGCCTCGGAAGAGCATCTCTTTGAACTGCTCGGCAAGCTCAACGAACGGCTCACCGTCATGCTGGTCACCCACGATGTCGGCTTTGCCTCGAAGTTCTTCAAGAGCATCGTCTGCGTCAACCGCCAGGTCGTGCTCCACCCCACCAGCGAACTGACCGGCGACCTGATCCGCAACATGTACGGCGGCGACATCCGCATGATCCGCCACGATCACCGCTGCTCAGCGGAGGGACACTGCACCCATGGAATTTCTTGAGGCCCTGGCCGACCCGGCCATTCCCTTCCTGCGCTACGCCTTCGCCGCCGGCATCCTGGCCAGCCTGGCCTTCGGCATCATCGGCACGTATGTGGTGGCCCGCCGCATCACCTACATTGCCGGGGCCATCGCCCATTGCGTGCTCGGCGGCATCGGGGCGGGCCTCTACTGCCAGCACAAGCTGGGGATCACCTGGTTCGGGCCCCTTTCCGGGGCCATCGTCGCAGCGCTCCTGGCGGCCATCATCATCGGCCTGGTGAGCCTCCACGCCAACCAGCGGGAAGATACGGCCATCGGCGCCCTCTGGGCCATCGGCATGGCCATCGGCCTGCTGTTCATCGCCAAAACACCGGGCTACATCGAGCCGATGAGCTACCTGTTCGGCAATATTCTGCTGATCTCGGAGTTCGATCTCTGGATGGTGCTGGTGCTGGACACCCTGGTGGTGGGCACAGCCACCCTGTTTTACCACAAATTTCTGGCCGTCTGTTTTGACGAGGAGTATGCCAGGCTGCGCGGAGTCCGCACCGACCTGTACTACCTGCTGCTGCTCTGCCTGACTGCCTTGACCGTGGTGCTGCTGGTCCGGGTGGTGGGGATTGTCATGGTCATTGCCCTGCTGACCCTGCCGGCGGCAGTGGCGAGCAACTTTGCCAAGGGCCTCTGGCAGATGATGGTGCTGGCCACCCTGTTCTGCATCGCCTTCATCGGTTCAGGTCTGGCGATCAGTTACAGCTTCGATCTGCCCAGCGGCCCGACCATCATCATCATTGCCGGGCTTGCCTATCTGGCGGCCACTGCCTTGCAGCACTTCCGCAAGAACCGGGGGGGATAAGGCTTTCCAACCAAGGACTTGTCACGGATAAAGAAGCGCCCCATTCCCCCCTGGTTTTCACCCCCGCAATCCATTTCCACCCCAATTGGATGATCTGGTTCAGCCTTTCACGCACTTGGGCGAACAGCGCGTCTGACAGGCGCTTCATGGCGGGGTGAGGTGTGGCTCCGCGCAAGCGCCAATCAAATGACTTGGGCTGGCGGCAGAGCACATGATTCCATTTCTCAATCAAGCGTTAACTTCGCCGCTTTCGCTGCTGTCGGTTACGCTGCGCGGCTCCTCGTCGTACCAGTCGTTATCTCGCCTTGACCTTCATGCCCCCCTTAGCGACAAAAGGATCTATAATATTTTGTTATTACAATCTTTTCCCTGAGAAATATGGGGATTCCTATTGCCTCCAGCCGCTACATCTTGGTATAAACAATCATCCTTGTTTTTTTACTTATGTTTTCTTTACCGATGATACTGGCTATGGCGCAAGCAGCCAGACAATTGCAGGAGCAGCCCATGGCAGCACAGAGAGCCCGCCAAAGCGAAGTGAAACGCAAGACCAGGGAAACCGATATCGCCCTCTCTTTCACCCTTGACGGCACAGGCCAGGCCCAGTGCGCCTCGGGTGTACCCTTCATGGATCACATGCTCACCCTCTTTGCCGTGCATGGTTTTTTTGATCTTGCCGTCCGCGCCTCCGGAGACACGGAGGTTGACGCGCATCACACGGTTGAGGACCTGGGAATCTGCCTGGGGCAGGCCCTGAAAAAATCCTTGCGGGATTTTGGCGGCATCAGGCGCTACGGCTTCAGTGCGCTTCCCATGGATGAGACCCTGGTCCGGGTGACTCTGGATTGTTCCAACAGGCCGTATCTCCATTATGGCGTTCCCTTTCTTGAGCAAAAGGTCGGCGACTTTGACACCCAGCTGGCCAAGGAGTTTCTCCGCGCCTTTGCCCTGCACGGCGGCTTGACCCTCCATGTCGAAATGGCCCACGGCGAGAACACCCATCATATTCTCGAAGCAATCTTCAAGGCCCTGGGCCGGGCCCTTGACGAGGCAACCACCATGGATCCCCGCGCCCAGAGCCCAGTCTCCTCCAAAGGATCTTTATAATTTTTCACACTGGAGAAACCATCGTGACCCTCTGCAAATCGTATACCGTTTTTCTTGCAAGCCTGACCGTGCTCACCCTGCTTTCCGGCTGCGCACGAACAACCGTCCAGATCCAGCCCGATGACTTGCTTCCGGTCAGGACAATCGTTGTGCTTCCCGTGGAAATCGACACGGATGGCCAGAGCAGCCGTTCACCCAAAGAGATGCAACAGCTTGAAAAGGGGCAGAAACTCGTTGACACAATGCTGGCGGAATATTTTTCCGGCAGGGAAGATGTCGCCCTTCTCACTGCGGGACAACGCGATTCCCTTGACAAAGACATGACCCGCTGCCGGACAACCGCGGCCGTCACCATCTGCCGGACCAAGCAGGCTGACGCCGTCCTCCTCTGCACCCTGCACCGCTTCACCGAACGGGAGGGGAACGAGTATTCCATTGTCAGCCCGGCCTCTGTCGCCTTTGATTACAAACTCATCCATGCGGAAACCGGGCAGACCATATGTTCCGGTGTTTTCAACGAGACGCAGCAACACCTGCTTGCCGACATGTTCCAGTTCTTCAAAAAAACGCAGCGGGGCGTCAAATGGCTCAGCGCCGAGGAACTTGCCCGCGATGGCCTCCGGCAAAAAATTGCCGACTGCCCCTATCTGAAAAAATCAGGAGCCGTTACGAAATAACCTCTGCCTTCTTAACCATCGCCGTTACCAGCAGCATAAGCGGCGCTGCTTCGTTACGGCTCTTTACGCCGTCGCCGCTGACGCTGCTAACACTGCTGCCGTTTTGGCCATCCAGATGACGATATTGTTTTGTTACAACGGCTAATCCTGCCCGTGTTCGCCATCCCCAAGCAGCTCAATCACCTTGTCGGCCGGGCCATGCATCTCTACCGGATGCTGGCCGATGGCGACCGGGTGATGATCGCGGTGTCCGGAGGCATCGACAGTCTGGTGCTCTCCTGGCTCCTGAAGGAATGGCGCCGCAAGGCCCCTATCCGCTATGAGCTTCTGGCTGTGCATCTCGACATGGGGTTCGGCGGCGCGGAATACGATCTGGTCAGGGAACAGCTCTGCCGTCTCGACCTGCCCATGCTGCTTGAGCGGACCGACTTCGGCCACAAGGCGCTCACCGCCGAAAATGGCAAGAGCGGCTGCTATCATTGCGCCCGCCAGCGCCGCAACCGGCTTTTCTCCCTGGCGGAAGAACATCACTGCAACAAACTCGCCTTCGGCCACCACCAGGAGGATATCATCGAGACATTTTTTCTCAACCTGTTCTACGGGGGCAATCTCAGCGCCATGGCGCCAAGGCAGGAACTGTTCGGCGGCAGGCTGACCCTTATCCGACCCCTGGCCATGGTGGAAAAAAAACGCATCGCCGAGCTGGGCCAAAGCTTGGGCATTACCCCCGTGGCCAACCCCTGTCCTCTTGCCGCGGACTCCCGCAGGGAAGAGCTCCGGACCTGGCTCAAACCCCTGTACGAAAAGAACCCCGCTCTCAAGGCCACCATCTTCGCAAGCCTCGGCAATGTGAGAACCGACTACCTGCTCACTCCCCTGTCGCCCTTGGACCCCGCTTCCCCCGCCGCAAGATAAGCACCTCACTTCCCCGCCCCCCTCCGCCCCTCCAGTCAGGCCAAGATAGCCGCTGTCCCGTGCTCCGCCAAACACAGGTTTTTTTCCCCGCTGAGTTTGCACTTGACATCTACCTAGCAATTCAATACCATTACGACAACATGAACAGGATAGGCAACGATTGCCTTCCAGGCTAAGCTGAGCAACCATGCGGGGGTGCATGGCGCCCTATTCATTATTTTTTTGGAGGAAACCCATGATAAAAATTATTCTTTCAACGCTGTGCGGATGTTTGTGTTGGGCAGCCGTGGCCTTTGCCGCTGTGGACATCAACAAAGCCACGACGCAGGAGCTCGCCGGCTTGCAGGGCCTTGGCCCGGCCAAGGCGCAGGCCATTGTCGACTACCGGCAAAAAAATGGCCAGTTCAAATCAACAAAAGACCTGACCAAGGTAAAAGGAATCGGCCCCAAAATCGTGGAAAAACTGGGCAGCGGCATCACGGTTACAAAGTAAGCAGTCAACAGACCGCCATGCACCCCGGCACGTTAGGGGGGAGAAGGGAATCCCTATACCCCCCTTGGCCTATCCATTGAGCAATCGGGCCATGTCCTTGGCAAAGTAGGTGATGATGATATCAGCGCCTGCCCGTCTGATGCTGAGCAGGCTCTCATGCATGACCTTTTCCCCGTCGATCCAGCCATTGGCCGCGGCGGCCTTGATCATGGCGTACTCCCCGCTCACATGGTAGGCAGCGATGGGCAGGTCGAACTCGTCCCGCAACCGGCTGATCACGTCCAGGTAGGCCATGGCCGGCTTGACCATCAGGATGTCCGCACCCTCTTCCACATCCAGGGTCGCCTCCCGCAGCGCCTCCCGCACGTTTGCCGGGTCCATCTGATAACCCTTGCGGTCGCCATGCTGGGGCGCGCATTCCGCCGCGTCCCTGAAAGGCCCGTAAAACGCCGAGGCGTATTTCACGGCATAGGACATGATCGGCACCATGGGGAAGTTATTCTCATCCAGAATCCCCCGAATCTCGGCAACCCGGCCATCCATCATGTCCGAGGGCGCCACCATGTCGGCCCCGGCCTGGGCATGGGAAAGCGCGGTCCTGGCAAGCACCTCCAGGGTGGCGTCATTGTCCACCACCTCATCAATCATGATCCCGCAATGGCCATGGCTGGTGTATTCGCACAGGCAGACATCGGTACAGACCGTGAGCGCAGGCGCCGTGTTCTTCAACTCCTTGATGGCCCGCTGGATGATGCCGTCCTTGGCATGCGCGCCTGAGCCTTTGGAATCCTTCTTGTCGGGCAGGCCGAAGAGGATGACCGAGTTCACCCCCAGCCCCATGCACTCCCTGGCTTCCTTGGCCAACTGGTCAACGGATATCCGGAACACCCCTGGCATGGACGGCACCTCTTCCCGGACTCCCTTGCCAGGCATGACAAAAAGCGGGTAGACAAGATGGGCCGGCGAAATGCTGGTCTCCCGGACAAGCGCCCGGAAGGTTTCGTTCTGTCTGAGCCTGCGAGCCCGGTATTCAGGAAAAATCATGGTCTATTCTCTCCTTTTCTCTGCCGGGGAAGCCTTCCTCCAGCCTGCTATTCAACCCTAAAGGTTTCCCCCACCAGA
>JAJZSH010000015.1 GCA_021822005.1 Deltaproteobacteria bacterium
GGAAAAAAGTCCCGTCCGTGGCCAGAAACAGCAGGGGCTGGCCCAGGGGATTCAGGCCGGTAAATTTCAAAAAAGAGGGTGCCTTGGCCTGGACAAAGCCGGAGATCGTGCCATTCTGCACAAGTGATTTCAGCGAAAGCCGCACCTGGGCATCAAGACAGCAGGGACAATCCTGCTGGTGCGCCATGGTCTCGCGGAACAGGGCGACGGCTTGCTGCTGCTGCAATTCGGCAAGCGGCCGGGTAGCTGGCAGGGTGGCGCATCCGCCACTAAACAGCAGAAAAATGACAAGCCCCCCCAACAAGGCCCGAAGAAGGGTGCGATTCATTTCGCGCCGCCGGTCTGGCCCTCCTCGGGAGACAAGGCCTCCAGCTTGCGGCGGACCGCCTCCTTCTTTTCTTCCTCCTCATGGAGTTCGAGCGATTTGCCATAGGCCTTGCGAGCCCCAGGACTGTCATTATTTTTCAGATAGGCATCGCCAAGATGCTCGTAAATTGTAGGATCATCGGGAGACAGCGCCACCGCCAGCTCCAGTTCCCTTACCGCCGCCGGAAAATCCCCCAGCCGGTAATAGACCCACCCCAGACTGTCCCGGACAAAGCCATCCTTGGGCAGCAGGGCGACGGCCTGTTCGATATAAGCCTTGGCCTCTTCCAGATTCCGCCCCTCCTCGACCCAGGTATATCCCACATAGTTCAGGGCACGGGCATGTTTCGGCTCCCGCTTCAGCACCTCTTCCATCTGGTGCATGGCCCCGGCCGCGTCATCCAGCTTGTGGAGAAACAGGGCATACTCGTAATATGCCTCCACATTGCCTGGGAAATCGGCAAAGGCCTGGGTGAACACCCCGTGGGCCTTGTCAATCTTGTCCTGGCCTGCGTAGAGCATTGCCAGGGCCACATAAAAATTGAGCCGCCGGTGCTGCTTGTCGGCCATGGCCTGCCGCAGGGTCTTCTCTGCCCCGGAGAAATTCTTTTCCTCCTGCATGATTCTGGCCAGCATGATAATCGATTCCTCATAGGCCGGGCTGGTCGGCCGCACCTGCCGGAGAATCTTCTTGGCGGCCGCAAGATCGCCCTGCTGATAATAGGCCAGGATCAACAGCGCCCTGGCTCCGTCTGACTGGGGATCTTTCTTGAGGATTGCGTTCAGCCGGGTGATGGCCTCAAGACGTCTCCCGGCGTCGAGGAGAATCCGGCAGATGGCAAGCTCGACCTTGACCGGGTTGGCCGAGATGTCTCGCAGATTTTCCATCTCCTGCAGCGCCTTGTCCACCTCCCCCTGCCGGAAATAGACATTGGCCAGGAAGCTCCTGGCCCTCTCATCGGAGCCGTCTCCTTCAATAATCCGCCTGTAGATGGCGATGGCCTCGGGATAACGCTTCTCCTGCTCGTACAATTCCGCAGCTTCATAGGCCAGCATCGGCGACCAGTTGAGAGCCAGGGCTTTATCAAAGGCCCCCGCCGCCTCATCGAAAAGGCGCATCTCCTGGTAGAGCTTGGCCAGATAATAGAAACCGGCATAGGAATCCGGGTTGATCTCCGCCAGTTTTTCCAGAACCTGCCGCGCCTTCTCGTAATCATGCATTCGGGCATACAGCCCGCCCAGCAGCAGCCGGACATTGAAATTTTGCGGATCATCGGCCAGGATGGCCTGATAGATCTCGGCCGCCTCCCCGAACCGCTCCATGATGCTGTAAAGATTGGCCAGGAGCGCCCGGGCTTCCGAATCTTTTGGATTCAGGGCGATGAGCCTGTTCACCCATTCAACGGCCTGTTCCCGTTGCCCGGTTTTGACAAGCAGCCCGGCCAGGGAGCGCATGACGTGCCCAGCCAGCCGGTCGCAAACCAGGGCCTGCTTGTAGGCGTAGATGGCCTCATCGTAGCGCCCTTCAATCTCGGCCGACTTGCCCCAGAGAAAATTAAAATAGGAACAGCCCCTGTCCACCGCTTCCTCATAGGGTTCGAGATCCGCGGCAAAGGGCGGCTGCCCGGGCACCCCCTGAATGGCCGGGGCGCACGACAGGCAGCAGAGGGCCAACCCACCGGCAATCAGCAGACGCTTCAGCATACAGTTTCTCCCCTTAGCACTAGAACCATGAGCCAACTCATGATTTTCCCGCCCAGAACTTCATAGCCCACACACACGATTACCTGCACGTCCCAAAAAGCTCAGCCACGTTTCCCATGATCAGGGCATGCACGGCCTCGGCTGTCCCTGTTCCGTCAATACGCCGGATATTGGGCCCCTTGAGGCCGGCAAAAATCCCGGCCACCCTGGCCAAGGTCCCTTCCTGTTCAAAATCGTTCAGGGTCTCGCCCCGGAGCCTCTGCACCCGATGCACCCCAAGAGACACAGGCGCCTCAAGCATAATAACCATATCCGGCACCGGCGCAAACAATTCATTTGCAGCAATGATTTTTTGCGGATCATGCCCGGCCGCGCCCTGATAGGCGGCGGTTGAAAAATAGTACCGGTCGGTGAGCACCACCTGGCCGCGGGCCAGAGCCGGGGCGATGACCTGCGCCACATGCTCGCGCCGGTCATCGAGGAAAAGGGCCAGCTCCTCTTCCGGGGTAACGCTCTTTCTATTTTTATACAACTGCCTGATTTTCCGGCCATACTGCCCATCGGTGGGCTCACGGGTCGCAACCACGCTCAAACCCCGTTGGCGCAGGGCCTCGGCCAACAGCTCCAGCTGGGTGGTCTTGCCGGTTCCGTCGATTCCTTCAAAGGCGATGAGCAATCCTTTTCTTTCCATCCCGTGACACCCTCTACAGCTGACAGCTTCCAGCTTTTGTCTGTTGGCCACAATGGTCTCGGCCAGGGAGACTGCGGCGGCCAGGCTCGCGGGGTCAGCCAACCCCTTGCCCGCGATATCATAGGCAGTGCCATGATCCACCGAGGTCCGGACAATGGGCAACCCCAGGGTCACGTTCACCCCGTCGCTGAAATGCAGGAGCTTGAAGGGGATCAAGCCCTGATCGTGGTACATGCAGACCACCGCGTCAAACTGCCCGGCCGCTGCCTTATTAAATACCGTATCCGGCGGAAACGGCCCCTCGACCAGCCAACCGGCCCGGCGGCCAGCCGCAACAGCCGGGGCAATGACCCGTTGTTCCTCATCGCCGAACATGCCGTCTTCCCCGGCATGGGGATTCAGGCCTGCCACAGCCAAACGGGGCTGCAGCACACCGAAATCATCCCGCAGGGCCCGGCCGGTGATGGTGATCATCCGCAGCACCGCCTCCTGGGTAATGGCACCAGGCACTTCTGCCAGGGCCTGATGGATGGAGACCAGGGTGATCTTGAGCTTGGCGCCCGCCATCATCATGGCAAAATCCCTTGCCTGGCAGAGCTCGGCCAGCATCTCCGTGTGTCCGGGAAACCGGTAGCCTCCGGCCTTAAGCGCACCCTTGCTGATGGGGCAGGTCACCAGGCCGGCCAGCTGCCTGCCCTGGACAAGCCGCACCCCTTCTTCGATGTAACGCCCCATGGCCCGGCCTGTTTCAGGAGTGGGGTTTCCCCAGCACAGTCCCTCGCCAAGATCGGACAGGGAGAGAACATTGAGCGCCTGCGGCTGCAAAGGCTCGCCCGGCTGCCAGTCAACCACCCGAAGCTCAATCTTGAGCGCCTCGGCGCAGCGGCGCAATACCCCGGCATCGCCGATGACCACCGGCCACAAGGCGGCTTGCGGCCCGGCCTGGGCCAGAAAGCGCAGGATGATCTCCGGCCCGATGCCCACCGGACAGCCCATGGTAATCCCCAGGGGGGGCAATGTTGCCTCATCTCCAGTCTGCACCGTCACGCTCCATAACTCAGGTCAAAGGCGTTTTTCGCCAGCTCGACCACCGGCGCAGCCTCTCCGGCAAAACTGATCGCCACCACGTCAAAACGGGCCGGTTGCCCTTCCCTGCCCGTCTCGGCCAGGTACTGCAGGGCAGCCTTGGAAATCTGCCGGCACTTGGCGTAAGTCACCGCCTCAAAAGGATGCCCGCACTGATGGCCGCGCCTGGTCTTGACCTCGATAAAAACCAGGGTTCCCTGCTCCTCGGCGATGATATCGATCTCCCCCAGCTTCGTGCGATAATTTCTGACAATAATCCGATAGCCCTGCCGGGAAAGATATTGGCAGGCAAGCGCCTCCCCCTGCTGTCCGAGGGGGATGTTGCCCGCATCCTTTATTTTCCCGAACAATCGCGCACCGGCTTGAAGCTCTGGCGATGGATGGGGCAGGGCCCGATTTCCCGGATAACCCGGCGATGCTCGGCAGTGGGATACCCCTTGTGTCTGGCGAAGTTATACTGGGGGTATTCGAGATGATACTGTTCCATGATCGCGTCCCGGGTCACCTTGGCGACAATGGACGCGGCGGAGATGGAGGCGCTGCGCGAGTCGCCTTTCACCAGGGCCTTTTGCGGCACAGACATTGGCACCGTGAACTTGCCGTCAACCAGCAGAAAGTCGGGCAGGCCGGGCAACCTTTCCACCGCCTTGCGCATGGCCAGCAGGGAGGCCTGCAGGATATTGAGCCGGTCGATCTCCGCCGCGGAAACGATTCCCACCCCGATATCGGCCTCAAGCGCAACGAGCCGATGCGCCAGCTCCCTGCGGGCTTTGGCGCTCAATTTCTTTGAATCCTGGAATTGCTGATACTCGCAGTGAAGCGGAAGAATGACGCAGGCGGCAACCACCGGCCCGGCCAGCGGCCCCCGGCCTGCTTCGTCGGTACCGGCCACGGTGGCGTAGCCCTGGCTGATCAGGGAGCGCTCAATGGCAAAGGTGTCGCAAGCCAGAGAAGCTGGCCACAGTGTTATCGCCTTGGGCAAGACGCACCACCTTGTGTGATAATCCGAAAGGACCACGAAAAAACGGCCACGGTTTCCCGTGGCCAGGCAATGGCGGCAGTATGAAAACGCACCGGAACAGGAAGCCGCGCCAGAGCCGCTCCTGTTCCGGGCATTACGCACAGGCTAATTGATGCCTTTTTCCCTGATTCTCGCTGCCTTGCCACGCAGATTGCGCAGGTAGTACAGACGGGAACGCCGGACACGGCCCTCGCTCACCAGTTCGATCTTGTCGACCCTGGGAGAGCACAACGGGAAGGTTTTTTCCACGCCAACCCCATGGGAGATCTTGCGGACGGTGACGCTGGCCCCCATGGTCCCACGGCGACGGCGGATAACAACCCCCTGAAAAAGCTGGGTCCTTTCCTTGTTGCCCTCGATGATCCGGATATGCACTCTCACGGTATCGCCGGCCCGAAAGTCCGGCAGGTCATGCCGCATATTCTCTTTTTCAATCTGCTCAATGATGTTCATAGTTTTTCCTCTTTCAACCCCTTATGGTAACGGATTCCACTGGGCCATTATACACGCCCACACTGTTTTTTCAATGTTTAGGAGCCGTTACGGAATAAAAACAGGCCAGACTGTTCCGTTACGGCTCCTTATGCCGTTCTTGTCATTCAGACGGCAAGGTTATTTTGTTACTACGGCTTACCCAATACCCTGTCCAGAACAATGGCCGCGGCCGACCGGACAGAGAGATGATTATATTCGCCAAACCCGGCAATGGGAGGCAGCAGGGCGTCAACGTCCGCAAAAACCTCCGGCGCCATGCCCCAGCCGGTGCCAAACAAAATCAGATGCGGCTCTCCGGTAAAGATCCGCCGACGCGCTTCCGTAAAATCAAGCTGCCTGGCCTGCGGCTTGGCGCTGGTGGCCAGGACCGTCGGCCTTTGCTGCCATTTGATCTGTACCAGCTCATACAGCTCTGTCAGGTCATGACAGATCCGCACCAAAGCCAGGGCATCCTTGCGTTTCGGGTTATAGGTCGCCCCATGCCCTGTCTGCCAGTGCGCCAGAATATCCCTGATCAGCGCCTGCTGATCTGCAAAAGGGGTGACAATATACAAGGTGTCGATGCCAAAGGTCCTGCCTGCCCTGGCAATATCATGCAGGTCCAGATTGGTCACCGCCGAGCCGATGGTCTCCCCGTTCTTGTTACAGACCGGATAATGAACCAGGGCCAGATCGAGCCGCGGGGCGGGTTGATCCGGGCATTGCACACCTTCTTGAATCACGTAATCGTCCACCAGGGGCACAAAATTTCCGGCTACCCTAGAATAGTAACCGTTCAACAGCGCCGCTTCGCTGCTGCCGTAGCTGCCAGGAAGAGGCCTGCGACGTGTGCTGTTGTGCACATGAGCAGGTCGATGACAGCAGCGTAGCGGCGCTGCTGAACGGTTACTGAATCACTGCTCCTCCGGCCGGCTGTTCCAGCCGCTCTCCCGCAGCCTGGCAAGAAGTCCCTGCCGCTGTAAAATCTTCAACTCAACCGGACTGAAACGCATCCCCGCTACAAGATCCGGTCGTTTGGCCAAGGTCCGCTCAACCGCGGCAACAAGCCGCCATTCGGCCACCGCGGCATGATCCCCGGAAAAAAGCACCTCCGGCGCCGGCACTCCCTCAAACAGCCTGGGCCGCGTATACTGCGGATACTTGAGCCCGCCCCGGCTGAAGGTGTCATAGCCCGCCGAATCCGCACATCCCAGGACGCCCGGCCTCAGCCTGGTGATGGAATCAATGAGGATCATGGCCGCCAATTCGCCACCGGTGAGGATATAGTCGCCGATGGAAATTTCCTCGTCAACATACCGGGCGGTGAAGCGTTCATCCACCCCCTCATAGCGCCCGCAGACCAGAAGCAGGCGCGCATGTCCGGCCAGCTCTTCGGCAACACCCTGGGTATAAGGCCGACCCTGGGGGCTCAAGAGGATTACCCGCCCAAGCGGCTGGGCCATGGACTGCACAGCCTGCACCGCAGCGGCCAGCGGTTCCGGCTTCATGACCATGCCTTCCCCGCCGCCAAAGGGGCGGTCATCGGTCATGGCATGCTTGTCAAGCGCGTACTCCCGGATGTTATGGCAGGCAATTGTTATCTGCCCGGCCTCCTGGGCCCTGCGGATTATCCCCTCCTTGAGCGGAGAATCCAGCAACTCCGGAAAAATCGTCAGTACGTCGAATCTGAGGGTCTCGCCCACGGGAGCCACGCTCACAGATCCGCCCCCCAGGAGCAGAAGGTTCCCGGCAACACCGCGACCATCTGCTGCTTGTACCTGCCGGCGGTTGCCTCAGCTCGCATGGCCCGGCGCCCCGCCTGCATTCATTTCCAACAGCCCCGGAGGCGGAGTGACCACCAGCCCCTTGCCGTCCGGAGCAAGACCGGCAACACACTGGGCAATTACCGGGATCAGATACTCGCCTCCACCCCCGGTAATCACCAGGATATCATGGGCGGTGGTGGCCAAAAGCGAGGTGATCCGGCCAAGCTCCTGCCCGGAATCGCTGATCACAGGCATCCCTTCCAGTTCATGCCAGTAAAAGATCCCAGGACCAGGGGTCGGCAAAAATTCCCGGGCGATTCGCACCTCCCAGCCGCGCAACCCTTCCGCCGCGCTTCTGCCGGAAAGTCCGGCAAGCTGAAGAATAACCAGGTTCCCCATGATCCGGCACTGCTCGACCTCATACGACCTGATCAGGCCATGGCCCGGTTCGACCAGGGTCAGCAGCGGGTAGCCGCGAAAATCATCGGGCCGGCCGGAAAAAGGGTAGACCTTGAGCTCACCCTTGATGCCATGGGCCTTGACAACCTTGCCCACCGCAATCTGCCCGCCATGGACAACGCCGACATCAAGGATTTTCCAAAATGATGAAATCGCAGAAACCCCCAAAAGCCACAGGTCCATTACACAAAATCAACAAGCTACGCAGTGATAACCGTTGTAATCGCGATTTTTTTTGCGATTACAACAAAAATCCTACTCCGCTATCTCGAGACGGGCCTTGCGGTTGTCCTTGCCTGCCGCGGCAGAGAGCAGCGAGCGGATGGCCCTGGCGGTCCGCCCCTGTTTGCCGATAACCTTGCCAAGATCCTCCTTGGCTACCCGCAACTCAAGAACAACGACGCCATCGCCTTCCGTCTCAGTAACCTGGACGGCAGCGGAATCATCCACCAGCGAGGTGGCTATGAATGTTACCAGATCCTTCATGGGGTATTATTCCGCCACTCTGACAGCTTTGGCAAGCAGGCTCTTCACCGTATCGGAAGGCAGCGCTCCCTTGTCGAGCCAGACCTTGACCCGGTCCTGCTTGACAATAACCTCGGCGGGTTGCTTGCAGGGGTCGTAGGTGCCGACCACTTCAAGAAACTGGCCGTCGCGACAAGCCTCGGCGTTGGCTACCACAATACGGTAAAAAGGTTTTTTCTTGCGGCCCATTCTGGTCAAACGAATCCTTACAGCCATGGTGTTGTTTCCTCCTGTGTGTGTAAGCGATCACAGGGCACCACATCTGCTTTGTCATCGACCTGCTCATGTGCAATAGCACACTTCGCAGGCCTCTTTCGCGCATCTGCAGCACCCTGTGATCGCTTACAGTTTGGGGATGCAACGCTGGACTTGGTCGCATACCCTGTGATCAATTACCTGTGAGTTATTCAACTTATTTACAAGACACACCTGTGCGCCCTGTGCATATTCTGATATCCGGATGCGGACCTTACCGGAAAAGCCCCTTGGGCCGTTTCTTTTTCTTCGGCCCGCCGGCAAAGGCGCCCAGCCCGCCGGGCTTGCCGCTCATGTGCTTCATCATCTTGAGCATTTCCGTGTAGCTCTTGATGACCTTGTTCACATCCTGCACCGTGGTGCCGCTCCCCTTGGCGATGCGCGTCCTGCGGTTCGCGTTGAGGATGGCGTGGTTGCGCCGCTCCTTGATGGTCATGGAGTTGATGACTGCCTCCACCTTGACCAATTCCTTTTCATCGGGCTTGGGCATGTCCTTGAGCTGCTTGATCCGGCTCATTCCCGGAATCATGCCCATGATCTGCTCCAGACTGCCCATTTTCTTGATCTGCTGGATCTGCTCAAGAAAATCTTCCAGGGAAAACCCCTCTTTCTTGAGCTTCTTGGCGAGTTTTTCCGCCTTGTCCTTATCGACCGCAGCCTCGGCCTTTTCGATCAGGGTGAGCACGTCGCCCATACCGAGGATCCGGGAGGCCACGCGGTCCGGATGGAACGGCTCCAGGGCATCGAGCCCTTCGCCCATGCCGACGAACTTGATGGGCCGCTGGGTCACCTTCTTGATGGACAGGGCCGCGCCGCCGCGGGCATCGCCATCCATCTTGGTCAGGACCACACCGCTGATGGCAAGATCGAGATTAAATTTTTCGGCAACCGTCACCGCGTCCTGACCGGTCATGGCGTCGGCCACGAAGAGAATCTCGGCGGGCTCAACCGCGTCCTTGATCCGGGACAGCTCGGCCATGAGCTCCTGATCCACGTGGAGCCGGCCGGCGGTGTCGATAATCAGCGTATCATAGCCACCGCTCTGGGCGGCATGCACAGCCTGGCGGCAGATGGCCACCGGATCCTGATCGGTGGCTGAGGGATGCACTGGCACCCCAAGGCTCTGCCCCAGAATGGTCAACTGATCAATGGCCGCTGGCCGATACACGTCGGCCGGCACCAGGTACGGCTTGCGCCCCTTGCCCTGCAGCAGCTTGGCCAGCTTGCCGGAGGTGGTGGTCTTACCGGAACCCTGCAGACCCACCATCATAATGACCACGGGCTGGCGGCCACTGAGATTGAGGGTGGCGGTCTGCCCGCCCAACAGCTCGACCAGCTGGTCGTGAACGACCTTGACCACCTGCTGACCAGGGGCCAGGGAACCGACTACTTCCTGGCCGATCGCCTTCTCGGCGACAGTGGCGACAAACTCCTTGGCAACCTTGAAGTTGACGTCGGCTTCCAAAAGGGCCATGCGCACTTCGCGCAGCGCCTCCTGGATATTTTCCTCGGTCAGCCTGCCGTGGCCGCGAAGCTGTTTAAAAACATCATGTAATCGGTCTGAAAGACTCTCAAACATTTTGGTCAATCACTCAAGCAGCCCCGGAAAACCCGACAACCGCAATAATTCCTGAAAAAGACACACCTCACCCTCTCCGGGCCGGAAAACGGACAAAGATACTGTGCCGGAAGCAGGATGTCAAGCACCAACTGCCCAGAAAATCCACCGCAAGGGAGACGGTACTTTTGCAGGCGGCCGGCAGTTGGCTTTGCCGCTCATGCTTTGCCTCCTTCCTTGACAGAAGCCTCAAGCTGCTTCACCAGCCTGTCGAAATCACTTTCGAACAGCCGGTCTTGCACGATACGGTACTTCTCGAACTCGGTTTCAGCATGGACCTTTGCTATTTCGGCGGCGACCTTGCCGCTACCTTCAAGGATGTCACGTTCCGTGAAATCGATAAAGGCATCCAGCCTCTTGGCCCAGTCTTCCATGGTCATGGGGATTTTCCTGAGCGCCCGTTCTTCGGCTAATTCGAGATAGGCATTGACGATCCGGCCCAGGGATTCCAGTTCTTCCCTGGTGAGGTAGTTCTTGGCCACCGCGACATCGGTTTTGAGTATCTTGCCGTTTGGCGAATTCCCCCACGAGGTCAGCCCCATGCGCTCCTTTCCGCTGTCGGCCCGCTGCATGATCAACTCGGCGGCGGTGTGGCCGTGAATGGCGAAGTGCAGCTTGTTCTGCACCTTGGCGAAAAAGGCCTTGGTGGTGGGGGCATCCTTATTGTAATCGACGCTGGTGGCGTAGATGTCGGTGATCTTTTGGTAAAACTTGCGCTCGCTGAGTCGGATCTCGCGGATCTCGGCCAGCAGACGCTCGAAGTAGTCCTCACCCAGAAAGGCGCCGTTTTCCATGCGCTGCTTGTCCAGCACATAACCCTTGATGGCAAACTCGCGCAGCACCTGGGTCGCCCACTGGCGGAACTGGGTGGCCCGTACCGAATTGACCCGGTAACCCACCGAGATGATGGCATCGAGGTTGTAGAAGTTGGTGGCGTAGTTTTTCCCATCTGCCGCAGTTATTCGGAATTTCCGAATAACTGAATCCTGATCAAGTTCGCCGCCGACAAAGATGTTTTTCAGGTGTTCATTGATGGTGGGCACGGTCACGGCAAACAGCTCGGCCATCAGCTTCTGTGTCAACCAGATGGTTTCGTCCTCGTAACGAGCTTCGATACTTTGCTCGCCCGCCTGACCGGTGAAGATAAAAAATTCCGCCGTGCTGTTGCGGATCAGTTTGTTTTTGCCGTCACTCATGCCCTGCCACCCAACGCCTGTATGAATTTAGCCTTCAATACGTTCTACGCCGCTTAAAGCTGGCGAACGACCTCCCGACACATTGCATCCCCGGAATTCCTACCTGCCGTACTGTTCCGGATGAGCTTTTTTGTGCTGTTCGCGTGGGAACAGGTATATGTCACCGGATTGACATGTCACCGGATTGACCATGTCACCGGGATTCGATGTCAAAAATTCAGTTCATTACTGCCGCTGAATTTTGAGTATGCGAAGCTGCCGGTTTTCTTGGCCAGCTATCTCCAACTCTCCAACATCACCCAGTGAAAGGTCGAGAAGTGCTTGGGCCAGTGGCGTCCGCTCATTAATGATGCCCATCTTTGCGTTGCTCTCGCTGTCCACAATCAATACGCTATGTCGGTCGTTCTGATTGTCCACGGGGCAATACGTGACGCGGTCACCGACTTCCACAAACAAGTCTTCGCTTTTGTCCGAGACGGCCAACAGAACCTCGGCCAATTCCTCGGCGACTTGCTCTTTCACGGCGTCTTCATCAATCTCCTCGAAATTCTCTTCTTTCCACTCGGCAGGCTCTTCGGTCGCGCTAATGCGTCGCCGTTCTTCCAGGAAGTTTCGCAGCCGCTTGGTCTCCTTGCGAGGGTTGTAGAACCAATCGGTCGACCAGATGCGGTGGATGCGGCCACGCCATCCGAGAGATTCCAGAATCTCCTGGCGAATGCGGTCACGGTCGCGGACGGAGAACCCGCTGTGATAAGTGGCGCCGTCGCACTCTATGCCGGCTAAAAACTCGCCGGGCCGGTCAGGGTTGCGCACGGCCATGTCGATGAAGAACCCGGCCACGCCTAATTGCGGCTTTACCTCGTACCCAAGGGAAGTGACCACGTTGGCCACCGACACCTCGAAATCACTGTCTGGATCACGCTCGCCCTCGTCCGTCGTGACCAGTATGCCGCGCTTGGCGAAGTCGAGATAGTCGCGTAGGGCCTTCGTGCCCAGTGGGGTGCGCTCATCGACAATGATGTCCTCCGGCGCCATGGACGTGAAAAGCTCAATCCTGCGTTTGGAACGCGTGAAGAGCACGTTGAGCCGCCTCCATCCGTCGGGCCGGCTGATGGGGCCGAAGTTCTGGCGGACTTTGTCCGTACCCGGAGCCTTGCCGAACGTAGTGGAGATGAAGATTACGTCCCGTTCGTCGCCCTGCACGTTCTCGAGGTTTTTGACGAAGAAGGGCCACCCATCGGCCTCCCAGCGGCCCATGAAGTCGGCCCCCTCATCGAAAGACTTGAGTTTCTTGTCGAGCAGTTCCTCTATGAGCTCGCGTTGGGTCTGGTTGAGCGTCACTACGCCGAGCGACTCGTCGGGTCGTTTGATCATATGTTCTAGAACGGCATCCACCAGGCGCTGGGCTTCAAGCACATTCTGCCGATCCTTGTACGAGCCGCCCTTCACGTAACGGTACTTTACACCAAGACCTTGGTTCTTGGCGTAGGGCGAGGGGAAGACGATCAGGTTCTTGTAGAAGTGGTGGTTCGAGAACGCGATAAGCGACTCGTGCTGCGAACGGTAGTGCCAGCGCAGACTGCGCACCGGCGTGAAAAGCTGCTGGCAGATGTCGAGGATACTCTCCATGCCGCTGATAGCGGCTGGAACCTCGTCTTCGTCCTCGTCGTCCCCGGAGTCTATCATGCGGTCGAAAAAGCTGGTTGGCGGTAACTGCTTGGGATCGCCCACCACGACCAGTTGAGAGCCGCGGGCGACGGCGCCGAGAGCTTCTTCCGGTCGTAACTGGGACGCCTCATCCATGACCACCAGATCGAACTTGAGGGCTCCCTGCTCAAGGTACTGGGCCACGGACATCGGTCCCATCATGAAACAGGGTTTTAGTTCCTGCAACGCGCTGCCGGCCCGCTTAACCAACTGGCGAATCGGGATGTGCCTTCGCTGCAATCCAATCTGATGTCGTATCAAGCGGAGTTCGGTGTAATCGCCAACGCGGGTACCTGAATTTCCCTCCGGAATCTTGTTTCTCGCCTGCTCCGAAATTTTGTTGGCGAAATCTTTCCCTGTCAGCGACACGATTTCCGCGTCGAGGGCCCGGTAGTCCGAGCGCGTCTTCTCGTGGGCGGAGCCGTTGAAACGCGACAGTTCCGGGAACGCCTGATAGACCGCCCGCCCGATGGACTGGTAGACAGCAAGCTCGAAGGCGGAGGCGAGTGAGGCCGAAGGCATCCGCTCCGACTCGAGTGCGGACACGAAGTCGGCCATGCCCTCCTGCCGGGTCTGCTGCCGCAGGGAGAGGTACTTCGACCATGGCAGCACCGAGCCCGGCGCTCCGGCTACGGCGTCGAGTCGGGCTCTAATTTCCGATGGGAGATCGCGACCGGAGCACGCGCGGGCCTGCTTCTGCCACTCATCCCATGCGAAGGAGCCATAGGAGGCGAGGCTTTCCACTGTCTCCGGAGCCTCGCGGCAGCCCTCGTCGATTTCCCGGTACACGCGCCTTGCATCGGACAGGGCCTCCGGGGCGTCCTGCGCGAACAGGCGGGCGCGGACCGCCGTCGGCAGTTCGAGGGCGCACACGGCGTCGCCCCACCCGTGGGTCAGGGACAGTCGATCCAGGTCGGTGTCGGCTCCGTCGAAGACGTCGCCGAGCATCCGACGCACCTCGTCCGAGGCGGCAAAGCGTTCGAGGATGGAACGGGCCTCGGTCTCCTCGCCTGACGCGGCGAAGACATCGTTGGCGGAAATCCCGTCCCGGGCGAAGGGGGCGAGGCGTTCGAGGATTTGTCTCGCGGCCGCTGCGTCTTCCCGGGCGACATCTGTCAGCGCGGACCAGCCGTCAAATCGGTTCCACACGGGAAGGCACGTGACTCCAGACCAGGCAGCGTCAAGCTCGGTTTTCGCTTTGGCGAACGCATGGGCGACGGAAAGAGGGGAATCCTCTGCGGCGAAGGCAAGCGCCTGCCTGGCCGTTTCGGCAGCGAGCGACGCCTGGGCGGAAACCGCTGGCAAGGTCTCGGACCAGCGGCCATCGGACAGGTCGGCAAGCAGACCCAGTTCCTCGCCTCCGGCCTCGCGCAGTGCCTTGTTGCCGCGTATCAGCAGAGCCAGCTCGGATGCGATCCCATCCAGCTCCGCGCGGGCTTCCATGAGACGCAGGGCGTCCTTCGGGGATAGGTTCGCGTCGGCCCTGTCAGAGAAGAAACCCGCGACGATTCCGAGGCGGTTCACCGCCTTGCCGAGCGACTCCAGGCCGGCGTCCCATCCGCAAGCTTTCGCCTCGCGGAATTCGGCCACGTCTGCGCCGAGAATCTCTCGCACCGACGTTTCGGCCTCCGCCAGTCTCCCTGCGTCGGTCTTCACGGAATCCGCCTTGGCGGCCAGTTCCGAAACTCGGTCGGCCGGGATAGCCGTCAAATCGACTTTGTCGACGAGCCCAGGGCATTCGACCAGTGTCGCGTGGCTCGACATGTACCAGTCGTTGAGCCGGGCAATTTTGTCGGGGTCGGTCTCAAGTCCTCGGAACAGCCCCCCGAAGCTCTCCTTGAGCTCGGAGTCGGAGACGAAGGAATCCTTGGCCTCGATCCACGAAACCAGCCTGACCAGCTCCTCGGCGCGTTGCCTGCCGGAAACCTTGCGCTTTTCCTTGCATAGGCCCGCGTGGAGTTTCCTGGCCTTGCGCCAATCCCCGTTGAAGAAAGCGAAGAAGCCCTCGTTGCGGCGCAGGGCAGCCACGGCGGACTTGATTTCGGCCGGAGCAGGGAGTGCGTCAAGATAGAAGACGGGCTCGAACGATTCCCTGTCGGCCCTGTCGGCAGCGAGCGCGGTTCGGATGTTTCCAATGAGCTCGGCCGTTCTGGCGTGGCCGAAGGTCGGGCGGCGATATTCGAGCAGATCGCCCGGAGCCGCGGCGGCGACTCTCGCAAGTGCAGAGGTTTCCTCCACCGCCCGTTCGGTCGAATCGAAACCGATGCCGAGCCGTTCGGCGGCTAGGCGGCAGCGGGCAAGAGCCTCGGAGCAGGCCGACGCCTCGGCTTCCAGCAGGGATTTGAGCTTTTTGATTTCTCCGGTCGGCTTGTTGGCCAAGGGAAACGCGACGAGACGGTGCGCCTCGGCCAACGCGGCGGCATCGACCGGCATTTCCTTGGCGAGGCCGGGAAGACCGTCCGGGTCGGCAAGCCGGGCCACGGAGTCCGGCGCGGAGTCGAACGGAAGGCCGCGACGGGCGGCGATTGCGCCGACCTTCGAGACGGCTTCGGAAAGGGATCTAGCCGTTTCGAGAACCGCCGACGCGCGGACGGCTATGGATCTGACGGGGAACGGACCCAACCCCGACGTGGGGGATTTCGCTAGGTTGGCGAGAAAAGCGTCCAGCGCGACCTTGCCGGCCGGCCCGTAGGGGGCGACCGCGACGTGGGCCGCAGCCTCGAACGTCTCCAGCGCCTTCGCGAGGCGGGAGGCGGATTCCAGGGCTTCGCCAATGTCGGCGTCCAGCAGGGAGGAAGACAGCTTGCGCTTCTCGGCCAGCTTCCGCGCCTCGTCCGTCTTTTCTTCGGAAAGTCGTTCTCCATCGGCCAAAACCCGCGAGGCGGACTCGAAAAGCCGCCGCGTCTTGGTCACCCCGGAGGCCACGTCGAAGAGCAGCCGCGAACTGCGTAGCCCCTTCGGATCGGATTCGGCGTCGAACATCCGGACCAGCAGCGCCGGATCGACCCCTTCGGGAACCGCTGGCACCTTGTCCAGAACCGCACGGACCTTGGACACTGCGGCCGCGTCGGGCTGCTCCCTGAACCCGAAGAACTCCATCGCCTCATTTGCGGCCGCGTCGGCTTTGACGGCGTGTTCCAGAGCCTGGTGAATCGTCCTCGCAATGGCCTCGTCGTCGGAAGGGGCCAGCGGATCGGGACGGAATCCCCACCACGGGTGGTCGGAGTCGAACCGCCCGATGGCGTCGTAAAGCTCCGCGAGGCCGGCGAGCCGTGACCTGCGGGACTCGATGTCGTCGTACGTCCATTTGGAGGCATCGGGGAAGCCGATGGCGTTCACCTCCGCCGAAAGGTCGCCCAGCTCCTGCCTACGGCGCTCGGCCGCCCAGAACACCTCGTTGACCGTCAGGCCGAGGGCGTTGCCGACGCGGCTACCCATCAGCTCGGCGTACCGGGCCAGTTCGGTCTTCTGCCGGTTCAGCGTGGCGAGCTTGACCTGAAACTGCGCCGGGGCGGGGAAACGCTCTTCGATGCGGGCCTGGATGTCCTCGAGAAACTTCTTCTTCTGCGTCTTATGGGAGTGCAGTTCGAGGCAAAAGTGACCGAGGCCGGCGTGGTTGAGACGGTGGCGTACCACTTCGAGGGCGGCCAGTTTCTCGGAGACGAACAGGACCTTCTTTCCCTTGGAGAGAGCCGCCGCGATGATGTTGGTGATGGTCTGCGACTTGCCGGTGCCGGGAGGCCCGTTGACGACCAAGTTCTTGCCGGCGAGAACGTCGATGATCGCGCTGTGCTGTGACGAGTCGGCGTCGTATATGAGGGATTGGGATGCCTCCGGCCGCTCGTCGATGCGGTAGTCCTCGGCGTGCAACTCGCCGTTGCCGCCGCCCGAACCGCCGGAGAACACGGATTTGATCAGTTCGTGATTGGTAAGGTCCGGGTTCTTCTTGGTGTCGAGATCGGCCCATATAGCCAGCTTGCCAAATGAGAGCATGCCGAGCGTGATCTGGCGGCGTACCTTCCACCGGCGTTTGTTCTTTATCGCCTGCTCGATGCGGTCGAAGTAGGTCTCTGGCTCGTCCTCCTCCCCGAACTCGGGGATGGAGAGCATAAAGTCGCGGCGCAGCTTCTCCCGCAGGGTGTAGTTCTCGGCCAGATCCTCCCCGTTGTGCTGGACGGTGTACAGGTAGGTATGCGACTCTCTGTCGATCTCGCCCCGGACCAGGGCGACCGGCAGGGACAGGAGCGGAGCGAGCATCGGACGCTCGGAATCTTCGCTGTCGTAGAACTCCAGAAAGCCGAACACGAGGAACAGCATGTTGGAGCCGGTTTCCTCGACGGCCGTCTTGGCCTCGCTGGCGATCTTTCGCAGTTGGCGTTCCAGATCGGCAGGGTACAACAGGGTTTGTATCCCGTGGAGCCTGTGCCCGTTCGCTCCCCTCGGATTGGGCTTGAACTCGAATGAAGTGGATATCTCGACGCGGGGGGCATAGAGCCTCGCCTCAGGGCGCTTGCCCTCGTAGGTAGAGGGGGGTGGTTCGGGTACGTACTTGAAGGGTACGCCCTTGCAGTCAACGTACAGACGGTTAAAAACCAGATTGACATTGGGCTCGTCGACGATCTGGATGCAACGTCTCTTAGGATGGCGGTAATTAAGCAGGCGGTTGCGGGCCGACAAATCGAGCAGACGAGTCCTAAGCCGTTCTATGGCCTCGCCGACAGTTATGCCGCCTGAGAACAGCTCTCCGACGAGTGCGTCCGCGTCGTTGGCTTGGTACTCCCCGTTTTGTTGATAGTTTTCCATGCCTACCCTGTCGCTCCGATTTTTTAATTCGCCGACGGCAATTCCGGGCCGAGTTCCCGGCAGAGTCTCTTGCTTTTCTGCCAAGTTCTCATAACATCTGATTATTCATTCCCATGCCCTACACTATGCTTTATATCATGCCACCTCGGTCAAATAGTGTCCGAGGCCCATTTTTTTGAGAGCATCATAATTTTTTCCAGGAACAATCTCTCCGCCGGAGACCCAAGGTAAGTTGCAACGGCAAGGACGCTTAATTCCTTGACCAAGGCATCAATCAATCTTCTTTTAACGCTGCTTCCTCTCCGGCCAAGTTTCTTTTGCGGCAACGGTCAATCGTCACGCCACTGGTGGCCGCGACAACTTCGTCCATCATAAAGCGCACAGATTGTCGGTTGGCGTAGACGTGCTATCCAACAAACTCAAGGTAGTTATCCGGCGTCACCACCTCAAAGGTCGCATCGGGATAGGACGCCCGCCACTTCGCGGGTGGCTTGACCCGCTGGCTGGCCGACCATTTGCACTCGAATCCGAACAGCCCGCCGTCGCGTTCTTCGACATAGTCAATCTCCTGGCCATTCCGAAAACCGGGACAGATTTATTTTCCGGATGCACCGAACCGAGCGGGATAGTTACATAAATTCTAACTTGTCAACATGGAAGCCCATTTTTTTCTCTGGAGTTATTCCGTGAAGATGTCTGTAACAAAAGGATTGTCCGACCGGACGGGTTCAACCTCAACACCGTAGGCTTCCCGAAAGGCCCGGCCGGATATAGGGCGCTGCGACCATTTGATCTCAAAGGCCCGGAGGCCGCTTCCCTGTTTTACGACCAAATCCACCTCCGATTGAGCCCGTGAGCGCCAGAAAAAAAGCTCCGCCGGTGAACCGAGCAGGGCATTGCGCTTGGCCACTTCGGCAATGACAAAATTTTCCCACAATGCCCCGATGTCAGGCCGGAATTCGTCGGTTGATAAGGCGTTGAGCAAAGCGTTGCGGATGCCGGTGTCCCAGAAAAACACCTTCTGGCTCTTGACGATTTCTTTGCGGGGATTGGTGGAAAACGCCGGCAATCGAAAGATAACGAAGGTCTGCTCCAGGAGATGGAGATAGCGGTCCACCGTCGGCCGCGCCATTTGGAGTTGGGTCGCCAGTTCGTTCACCGACACCTCGGAGCCGACCTGGTGGGCGAGTAACAGTAACAGCCGCTTGATGAGGTCCGGGGTCTTGACCAGGCCGGTCTGGAGCACGTCTTTCCAAAGGTAATCGGAACTCAACTCGCGCAGCAGTTGGCCGGGGTTGTCGCTGGTCACCACCTCGGGATAGCATCCGAAATTGAGCCGTTGCATCAAAAAAGTCCGCAGTTGCGGCGCAAAGTGCTGACACAAGTGCTCTGGCGCAGCGCCTGCGCTAGCCCATATTTGGGTGGCAAGCGTTTCGGCAAACAGCAGTGGCGGCAAGGTAAGCTTCCGGTTGCGACCGGTCAAACTCTCCGCTGCCTGATCGAGCAAATCGAGCGAAGAGGAGCCGAGCAGGAGAAACTTCACCGGCAGCCGCGCATCATGCCAGCCCTTGACGATGCGGGATGTTTCCGGCAAGCGCTGCGCTTCATCAAGCACCAGCACCGCAGGGTTGCCCAAGGAACGGAGGGCATCGGTGGGTGCCAAAGAGGCGGCGGCCAAAAACCGCGCCTTATCCACCTCAACATCGAAATTAAGGAACACCGCCGACTGCCCCGTTAGGACGTGCTCCAACAAAGTTGACTTGCCGACCTGACGCGCACCGAGAATAACCCCGACCTTGTCACCAGCAAGAATATCCAGCAATGGCTGCTCAGCTGTTCTTTTGATATACATAGTGTACTATTTAGCATGTTATGTTGTATATTTCAAGGCTCAATTCAACATGTCCTGATGGAAAAACGATGGAAAAACGGGACAGAACTATTTTCCACACCCATCAGAGAGTGCACAGATGTCGGCTGGCGCGGACGTGCTATCCAACAAACTCAAGGTAGTTATCAGGCGTCACCACCTCAAAGGTCGCATCGGGATAGGACGCCCGCCACTTCGCGGGTGGCTTGACCCGCTGGCTGGCCGGCCATTTGCACTCGAATCCGAACAGCCCGCCGTCGCGTTCTTCGAGATAGTCAATCTCCTGGCCGTCGTAGGCCGCGATGATTGAGGCGGAGACAGAGACCTCTGATCGTTCTTCGAGATAGTCAATCTCCTGGCCGTCGTAGGTGCGCCAGAAGTGGAAGGTGCCGTATATCCCGGCATAGGAACGTTTTTTCAGCCGCTCGGCCACCACGAAGTTTTCCCACAGGGCGCCGATATCATTTCTGGAATCAAGGAGGTTATACTGGCCGATTACGGCGTTGCGCACCCCGTTGTCCAGGAAATAGTATTTGGCCTTGCTGGTCACCTCGCTGCGCAGGTTGCGGCTGAAGCCCCCCACCCGGATCAGGACAAAGGCCTTTTCCAGGATATCCAGATAGCGGCCGACCGTCTTCACATCCAGCTTGACCTGGGTGGCCAGCTCATTGAGCGACACTTCGCTTCCCACCTGAAAGGCGACGAGCTTCAAGAGGTCGAGCAGGGTGCGTGAGGAGCGGATGCGTTCCAATGCCAACACGTCTTTCAGCAGATAGGAGCCGGCCAGTTCCTCCAGCAGCTCGATCTTTTCCTTTCGTCCCCCGGTCATGACAATTTCCGGATAGGAACCGTAGATCAGATACTCCTCCAGCCGCCCGCGCAAGTCGTAGCTGTTGAGTTGCTGCTTCAACTCCATCTGACTGACTGGGAAAAGGGTAATGGTCCGTTTGCGGCCGGTCAGCGGCTCGCCGATCGCGCCTGCCAGGTCGCATGATGACGAGACGGTGGCAATGATCCGCAGATCGGGAAGCTGATCGACCAGGATTTTCAGCCCCATGCCGATGTCCGGAATCTGTTGGGCCTCGTCAATGGCCACCAGATCAAAGCCCTCGGCAAAGGCGACGATCTGCTTCAGGTCACCGGAGCCGAGCAGATGGCGGAGCGGACATCGTCGCCGGTTTCCAGGCGGTAGCGCAAGCCACAGGAGGCAAGATACGATTTGAGCAGAGTCGTTTTTCCGGCCCGGCGCGGCCCGTAGATGATCAGCGCCTTGCCGGGCACGATAAGAGAAGCAGGATTGACGGCCCGATTGATGAATTCTGTCATACAAATTCCATATTTTTATATTAATTTATGGAATACTGACACAGAGATTTTGATTTTGCAAACTTAAACTACCGCGGATTCAGAGTAGAGTCTTGAAAAAATGATTCATCCGCAAAATTCCGGGAAGCCAGCGGCGGCACAAGGATAAGATAAGCAAGCATGGCTTGACCATCCTTGCACCTCCTTACAGCTCCGCCAGCATCTTCGCCAGCCCCTCAGGGGTGTCGAACTGAAAGCAGCGGTGCTCGTATTCGGCCGGGATGATCTTTTTCAGCAGCCCGGTCAAGACGTTTTTCGGGCCGACCTCGACAAAGACCCGCACCTCCTCGGCCATCATCTTCTCGACAATCTCAAACCAGCGCACCGTGGAGGCGATCTGACGGGCCATGATCCCCCGGATGGCGTCCGGTTCGCTTTCCGCGGCAGCGGTCACGTTGAACAGCACCGGGGTATGCGGCGAACTGAAGGAAATTTTCGCCATTGCCTGCTCAAAATCCGGGATCGCACCCTGGATCAACTGACTGTGCCAGGCGCCGCTCACCTTGAGGGGAATCGCCTTGCCCCCTTCCGCCTTCACCTGCTCCGCCGCAGCCTCAAGGGCGGCCATCTCGCCGGAGATAACGACCTGCTCCTCGGAGTTATAGTTGGCCACTGTGAGCCTGCCCTGCCCCTGCACACTCTCGACAATGGCGCGGACCTGGGCGATCTGCAATTTCACCACGGCCTGCATCCCGCCTGGGTTTCTGTCGCTCTCCCGCTCCATGAGCCGGCCGCGTTCGGTGACCAGGGCCAGGGTATCCTCAGGGCTCACTATCCCGGCGGCGCAGAGCGCTCCGTATTCGCCCAGACTGTGACCGGCAAAAAATGCCGGCTTGACCCCGGCCCTGGCTAAAGCCTGCCAGCAGATCAGATTCATCGCGGTCATGGCCGGTTGCAGATGCACGGTGCGGGTCAGCTCCTCCATGGGTCCGTCCTGACAGAGGTGGATGAGCGGAAAACCGCTGATCTTTTCCGCCATGGCCATGAGTGTGCGGGCCTCGGGGTCCGCATCAAGAAATTCCTTGCCCATCCCCAGAAACTGGGAGCCCTGCCCCGGAAAAAGAACCGCTATTTTTGCCTCTGCCATAACCGAATTCCCCGATTTCAATTTTTGCAACCTTTCAGCAGCACCGCATCTGCTTTGTCATCGGCCTGGTCCGCATACCGTGTGTATAGCGGACAGGCCTCTTTGTCGGGCACTTCTGCCGACAATTGACACGCGCATCTGCGGCACCGCTAAAAGGTTACTATTCCGGGGCTGCCCGGATTTTGGTGCCCCTGGTGAACGATTACCAATTTTCTTGTATGTCACAACTGAAGGGTGAAGGGTGAAGGATATCTTCTTCAACTCTTCACTTTTCATTTTTCACTTTCTTCCGCCGGATGCAAGATGCTGCCCAGGATGAACAAGCCAACCCCGATGGTGATGGCCGAATCCGCCACATTGAAGGCGGGCCAGTGGTGGGTGCCGAGGTAAAAATCCAGAAAATCCACCACCGCGCCGAAACGCAGCCGGTCGATGAGGTTGCCCACCGCGCCCCCGGCGATCAGGCCGATGGCGTGGGCAAAAATCCTGCCCTGCCTGCGAAACTGCCGGTAAGAAAAAAACAGGACCAGAATGGCGGCCACGGCCACGGCAACAAAGAACACCTGCCGCCAGACGGTCTGGGCTCCGGCCAGGATGCCGAAGGCTGCCCCGGTGTTGGTGAGATAGGTCAGGTTGAACAGACCCGGGATGACGGGCTGTAACTCAAACATGGCAAATTGGGCCATGATCAGAGCCTTGGTAGCCTGATCAAGGATGACCACCACCAGCAGCCAGGCCAGCGGAATAATGGGCGACTCGCACTTTTTCAATTGCCCACCACCACGGTGGTACAGCGGGGGCAGAGGCTGGGATGCTCACCATCGCTGCCCAGGGCCTCGGAACGCAGCCAGCACCGCTCGCATTTTTCACCCGGGGCCTTCCGCACCAGCACCGAGAACTCCGGCAATTCAGCGCTGACAAAGCCCGGCTCCGGCAAGGACGCCATCAGCTCCATTCCGGAAACAATGGCCACGCTGTGCAGCGTTCCCCAGTTGGCCGCTAAAAAAAGATCGGAA
>JAJZSH010000259.1 GCA_021822005.1 Deltaproteobacteria bacterium
TCAGCAGTGGGCCAAGGCGGGAGTGTTCCGGAACATCTGGCGACGCGGCTTGGCAGCATACGATGCCCTGGAGGGCATCGCCTGGCTTTGGGAAGCGGCCGACGGGTCGAACATCGAGGCCCCGCTTGCACAGGAGTCCATCGGGCCGAACCCGACGGATCGGGGAAAAAAACGGAACCAAGCGCAGCCTGCTCGTGGACGAGCATGGCGTCCCCTTGTCGCTCGTCGTCAGCGGGGCCAACCGGCATGACAGCATTTCCCTGGAGCCTTTGCCGACAGGAGCGGTTGCCGAACCGGCAGATGAGAATATCCCGCGGAATCTGTGCCTGGACGCAGCGTACGTGGGTAAGGAAGAGGTGGTGGAAGCCAATGGCTTTGTTCCCCACATCCGGCCCAGGGGAGAGGAAAAGAAATTGATCGAAAGAGACCCGGGCTTCAAGGCACGGAGATGGGTGGTGGAGTTGGCCCATTCGTGGTTCAACCGATTCCGCAAGCTGGTGCCGCGATACGAGAAGACGGACCTCTCGTACCTTGCACTGAACACCTTGGCGGCGGCGATGATCGTTTGAAACAAGGTCATGGTTATTTATAGATTAAGCTCTTGATTTAACCGGACACTACTGTTGTCAAGTAATCATCCACCGCCTCTTCGAAGGCGACGAGCAGTTCCTTCTCCGATTCTCCGTGGAAGGTGATGATGTCTTGGATGCCGGCGATGCGGCCGTGAAAGATGCGGTCCTCGGCGTCAAATTCCACGCGGGCCGCATATCCTTTGTGGGTCATGGTTTCACCCCCGGATCAGGGTAAGTAACTCGTCGGTCTTTTCCTGAAGCAGGGTCCGGTCGCCGCGGGTTTCCACATTGAGGCGCAGCACTGGCTCGGTGTTGGATGAGCGGATGTTGAAGCGAAAATCTCGTGCGGTGAAACTCAGGCCGTCGGTGTAGTCTTTGGAGCCGGGGGTGGTGGCGTAGAACTTCTCCACCTTGGCGATCATTGCCTTTGGGTCACTGACCCGGTTGTTGATCTCGCCGCTCACCGGGAAGGCGGCCTGGCGGTCGCGCACCAGGGCGGAAAGCGGCTGGCCGGAGCGGGAGAGGATTTCCGCCACCAGCAGCCAGGGGATCATGCCGGAGTCGCAGTAGGCAAAGTCGCGGAAGTAGTGGTGGGCGCTCATCTCCCCGCCATAGACCGCGTTTTCGAGGCGCATCCGTTCCTTGATGAAGGCATGGCCGGTCTTGCACATCACCGGCACCCCGCCGGCCCTGGTGACCACCTCCTCGGTGTTCCAAATGAGGCGCGGGTCGTGGATGATCTTCGCACCCGGATGTTTGGCCAGCATCGCCTCGGCCAGCAGCCCCACCAGATAGTAGCCCTCGATAAAGCCCCCCTGTTCGTCGAAGAAGAAGCAGCGGTCGAAGTCGCCGTCCCAGGCCAGGCCGAGGTCCGCCTTGTGCTGGCGCACCAGCGCGGCTGTCGCCTCGCGGTTCTCCGGCAGCAGCGGGTTGGGCACGCCGTGCGGGAAAGTGCCGTCCGGTTCCCACTGCGTCTTGATGAAGCGGCAGGGGAGGCGTTGCTCCAGTTGGTCGATCACCGCCCCGGCACAGCCGTTGCCGGGGTTGGCCACGATGGTGAGGGGTTTGAGTTGCGCGGGGTCGACGTAGGAGAGGAGGTGGTCGATGTAGGCAGACCGCGTGTCCACCGGGGTGATGGTGCCGGGCTTGTCGGCCGTGACCTGGTGGCCTGCGGCAGCCAACCGTTCGATCTCCTTCAACCCCGTGTCGCCGGAGATGGGGCGGCTTCCTTCACGCACGAACTTCATGCCGTTGTAGTCCGCCGGGTTGTGGCTCGCGGTGACGATGATGCCGCCCTCGACGCCAAGGTGACTGGTGGCAAAGTATATCTCCTCGGTGCCGCAGCGGCCGAGGTCGAGCACCTCCACCCCGGCGGCGGCAAGGCCGTTGGCCAACGCCTTGGCCAGGGCCGGGCTGGAAAGGCGGATGTCGTGGCCGATCACCACCCGCTGCGGTTTGATCGCAGCGGCAAAGGCTTGGCCGATGCGGAAGGCGAGGTCGCCGTTCAGTTCGTCCGGCACGCGACCGCGCACGTCGTAGGCCTTGAAGCAGGGCAGGGTGGTCATGGGCAATCCTGTTGGCAGAGGTGATGCCCTCTCTTACCAACGGGCGGCGGTGGCGTCAAGAGATGCTGTTACCGGCGGGAGCGCGGTCGTGGCCGGTTGGCGAAAAGTGCGGTTTCCGCGGTCTTGCAGATGGCGACCACGGCGGGATGTTTGATGATGCGTTCGACGGAAACAGCGTAGAATCGCTCCCGCACCTCTTCGGTGCGCCCGATCACTTCCACGCCGAACTGGCTGCGCACTTCCTCTTCGATCACCGAGGGCATGGCAAAGATGCCGTCGCCGGCCTGGCCAAAGACCTTGAGCAGGGCCAGGTCGTCGAACTCGCCGACAATGAAGGGCTTGATCCGAAGCGATTCCATCCAGAGGTCCAGAGAGCCCCGCAGGGCGGAGAACGGGGTCGGCAGCAGAATCGGCGCGCCGGTCAGGGAGCCGGGGAAGCCGGTTCGTAACCCCTTGGCCAGTGAATGTACCCCGAAGAAGGAGACGCCACATTCGCCGAGCTGGTGGTTGTATGCCTTGATCGGCAGACCGGCAGGGGCCGGGGCGTTGGTCAGCACGATATCCAGGCCGTGGACAGCGAGCTCCGCCAGCAGCTGTTCCTTTTTCCCCTCATGGCAAACCAGGCGCAGCTTTTCTGGGAGCCCCATGGCCGGTTCCAGCAGTTTTCTGGCCACCAGCTTCGGCAGGGCGTCTACCACGCCTGCGGCCAAGCGCAGGGGGCCGCTGACCGGGCGGTCGTGAACGGTGTCCAGCAGTTCCTGCCCAAGGGCGAAGATGTTTTCCGTATAGCGGAAGACGGTGCGCCCCAGGTCGGTGGGCTGGAGGGAGCGCCCTTTTTTCTGGAACAGCTTCCCCCCCAGTGTCTCTTCGAGCAGCATCAGTTGGGAGCTGACCGTGGACTGCGCCAGCCGGAGCCGGCTGGCGGCGGCGGTAACGCTGCCTTCGCGCATCACCGTCCAGAAGTAATAGAGGTGGCGGTAGTTGAGCCATTCCATGCGGCAATATTTCGTTTTTTTCGATGATATGCAACTAATTTATCTATTTGTTCTTATTGGTGCAGGTGGGTATGTTCATGACTATGGGGTACGGAGGCGTGTTGCCGAATGCTTCTGCAAGCGCAATTCCGGTTGCCGCGTAAAATTTTCAGCCAAGGAGAAATCGTCATGAAGTGTCCGGTATGCAAAGGCGTGGATCTGTTGCTCTCCGAGCGGCAGGGGGTCGAGATTGATTATTGCCCGCAATGCCGCGGCGTGTGGCTCGACCGCGGCGAGTTGGATAAAATGATTGCCGCCTCGACCTGCCCGGCGGATCAGGGTCGGCAGCATGGTCACGGCGGTGTCACGACCCACCATCACTACAAGAAAAAATCCCTGCTGCACGAACTCTTTGATTTTTAACTGACCCGACGCGTTCCTTCGCAAGGAGTACCAGCCGCGGAGATCGACATTTGTCCGCCGGAAGGAGGGGTTGTCGAGAAGGAACTGGCCGCTCGGATCAGGAGCCTGCTTGCCTCCCTGGAGCGATTTGGCGCCGGCATCCGGCAGGTGGTCGTCCACCTGGGCGACATGGACAAGCCACCGGGAACCACGGCGAAGCGTTGCTACCTGAAGGTGCGGTGCCATCCGGAAGGCGAGGTGATGAACCTGAGCGTGGAGCAGGATTATTACGCCGCGGTCTGCCTCGCTGTTGAGCGCATTGAGCGGCCGGTGGCGCGCGCCCTGTCCCGCTGACTTCCCTTTCCCGTCGCCCGCAAGGACCTTTCGCCTCCTCGGTCGGCGCAAGAGATGGTGCGCCCGTCGCCAACCCCTGTTATACTTTTGTGGGCAATGGGCAAGAGTCCCACAATTTTTCGGCCTATCCATAAAGGATCGTATTCGCCATGGACAACCTGATCGGCAAACACTGGCACCACCTGCCTGCGAGCGAGGTGGTGGAACTGCTCGAAAGCGATCGCGAGCGCGGCCTCGACCTGTTCGCTATCGAACACCGTCAGAAGGAGTATGGCGCCAACCGCATCTCCACCAAGCGCGAAACCCCGGCCATCATCCGCTTCCTGCTCCAGTTCCACCAGCCGCTGGTTTACATCCTCATCGTCTCCGGCGTCATCACCGCCTTTTTGGGCGAGTGGGTCGATTCCGGGGTCATCTTCGGCGTGGTCATGGTCAACGCGGTGATCGGCTACATCCAGGAGAGCAAGGCGGTGAACGCCCTGGCGGCGCTCTCCCGCACCATGACCGCCGAGGCCACCGTGCTGCGCGTCGGTGAGAAGCGGCGCCTCTCCGCCGAGGAGCTGGTGCCGGGCGACATCGTGCTCCTCCAGAGCGGCGACAAGGTGCCGGCCGACCTGCGGCTGCTGCAACTGCGCGACTTGCAG
>JAJZSH010000260.1 GCA_021822005.1 Deltaproteobacteria bacterium
GTTTGCCGACCACCGGCCCCTCTACGACTGGACCCTGGACAACCTGCCGGTGCCCTGCCACCCGCGGCAGATCGAATTCGCCCGCTTGAACCTCAGCTACACCGTGGTCAGCAAGCGCAAGCTCCTGCAGCTGGTCAACGAGGGGTATGTTTCCGGCTGGGACGACCCCCGGATGCCGACCCTGTCCGGCATCCGCCGCCGCGGCTATACCCCGGGTGCGCTGCGCAGCTTCTGCGAGAAGATCGGGGTTGCCAAAAAAGACAGCCTGGTGGATATGGCCCTGCTGGAGCACTGCGTCCGTGAAGATCTCAACGAAACCGCCGTCCGGGTCATGGGCGTGCTTGCGCCGCTCAAGGTGGTGATCACCAACTATCCCGAAGGGAGCACGGAAAACCTCCCGGCCCAGAACCACCCGCAGAAGCCGGAGATGGGCAAACGCTCTGTCCCCTTTGGCCGGGAGGTGTATATCGAACGGGAAGACTTCATGGAGGAACCAGCAAAAAAATTCTTCCGCCTGGCCCCAGGACGGGAGGTGCGGCTGCGCTACGCCTATTTCATCAGGTGCGAAAAGGTGGTCAAGGACGAGGCCACCGGCGAGATCATCGAGCTGCATTGCACCTATGACCCGGAGACCCTGGGAGGCTCCGCCCCGGATGGCCGCAAGATCAAGGGCACCATCCACTGGGTGTCCGCCGCCCATGGAGTGCCCGCGGAGGTGCGCCTCTACGACCGGCTCTTTACCGAAGAAAGCCCGGACGCAGGCGAGGCGGACTTCAAGACCTTTGTCAATCCGGAATCCCTGGTGGTGCTCAAGGATTGCCTGGTGGAACCGAGCCTGGCCAATGCCCTTCCCGGCAGCCATTACCAGTTTGAGCGCCAGGGGTATTTCTGCGTGGACCGCAAGGATTCCAAGGATGGCCGGCCCGTGTTCAACCGGACTGTCACCTTGCGCGACACCTGGGAGAAAGAAAAGGCTAAAGGCTGAAGGCTGTTACCTTCTGCCTGTCACAAACTCCTCGAACAGCGCCACTTCCTGTCGGCAGCCGATAACCAGCGGTACCCGCTGGTGCAGCGATTGGGGCTGAATATCCATGATGTTCACGCCTTCATCGGTGATGGCCCGGCCGCCGGCCTGTTCCACCAGAAAGGCCAGGGGCGCGGCCTCGTACAACAGCCGCAGCTTGCCATGGGGCTTGGCCGGATTCCGGTTATCGCGCGGGTAGAGAAAAATCCCGCCGGCAATGAGATTGCGGTGAAAATCAGCCACCAGTGAGCCGATGTACCGGGCATTGTAGGGCCGTCCGGTTTCCTTGTCGTTTTCTTTCAGGTAATCCACAAACCTCCGGACCTCGCTGTTCCAGAAGTTGTAATTCCCCTCATTGACGCTGAAATATTTGCTCCGCTCGGGAATCCTGATATCAGGATGCGACAGGTAGAACTCGCCCACGCTGGGATCAAGGGTAAAGCCGTGCACCCCCTCCCCGGTGGTAAAGACCATCATGGTGCTGGAGCCGTAGATGATATACCCGGCAGCCACCTGCTCCCGCCCCTTTTGCAGCAGATCGGCTTCATCGCCCTGGGGGGTGAGATCGTTGGTGGATTTGCGCCGATGGATGGAAAAAATGGTGCCGATGTTCACATTGACATCGATATTGGATGAGCCGTCCAGCGGATCAAAGGCCAGGGTATATTTGCCCGCGCTCCCCTCGGCCACCGGAATGATATCCGCCTCCTCCTCCGAGGTCATCACACAGATATAGCCGCAGCGGGCCATGCGGCGCTTGATGGTGTTGTTGGCCAGCTCATCAAGCTTCTGCACATGCTCTCCCTGGATGTTGGTTTTTCCGGCCATCCCCAGCACATCGGCCAATCCGGCCATATTCACTTCGGCGTTGATTGTTTTGGCAGCCACGATCAATTCACTGAGCAGACCGGACAGGTCGCCGGTGGCCTCGGGATGCAGGCGCTGGCTGTCCATGATATGACGGCTTACGGTAATTCCAAACGGTTTGCTCATTATCACTCCCCATGCAGGATCAGACAAAAAAGGTTCAGCGCAACAGCCGGGTTGGCAGGGCGCAGGCCCTGTGGAATAGTACGGAAGAAAACCGTTTGGGTCAAACAAAAAGAGCCTGCACAGGGGCAGCCTCTTTTTGTCTCGCCATCATGACACGGGGATCAGGCGAACATCTGGCCGATCTTCGCCTTGAAATCATCCTTGGAAAAGGGCTTGGTGATAAAATCCGTCACCCCGGCCTGCCGGGCCAGTTCCGACTGGGTCTTCTCCGATTCGGTGGTCGCCATCAGCACGGGGATTTTTGCCCATTCCGGCTTTTTTCTGATCTCGCGGGTCAGCTCGATACCGTCCATGTTCGGCATGTTCATGTCGGTGATGATCAGGTCAAATTCTCTGTCTATCTGCAGGTAATCAAAGGCCTTTTTCCCGTCTTCCACCGTGATCAGCTCCATGCCGAGATCCGCGGCAACGCCTTTATAGAAAAACAGCATGGCCCTGGAGTCATCCGCGGCAAGAATCCGTTTTTCCTTGGCCCCAGCCTCGCCGAGGCTCAACTGCTGGATATCCTTGGCGGCTTGCTCCCCGCCGATCTTGGCAAGTTCCGCCCGGAAGGCGCCAATGGCCTCATGATCCCCGGACTTCTGCACGGCGGCAAGCAATGCGCCACGCTGCCCGCCCTCTTTATACAGGGCGGCAAAGACCTGCCGGGCGTGGGAGGTGATGATGGCCGAAAGCACCCGTCCGCTCTGGGCATCGCCCCTGGCAAGGGTCTCGTTCAGCACCTTGACCACCCCGGGGTTGCACTGGTGATCGAGGGCGGTCACCACGGCAATGAGCACAAGATCATCCCCTTCGGCCAGACCGTCGGTCAGGCCGATCACGCTGCGCATGGAGCTGATCCGTCCCAGCGCCTCATAGATGGCAAATTTGAGATTGGCGTCCCCACCCTTTTCCAGATGGGCGACCAGGATGTCGGCGCCCCGCTTTTTCCCGGTCATGCCAATGACGTTGGCCGCCATGATTTTTTCGTCCTTGTCGCCGGTATCAAGACATCTTTCCAGGGCCGACAGGATATCCTCCCCCATGCCGGCAAGGGTGGAAATAACAACCCTCCGAAACGAGGGATTGGCATGATGGATAAAACCGATGAGAAAACCGGCGGTGGTGTCATCGGGGAAGTTGGCGATGTTTTCCACGGCCAGAGCGGTGCGCAAATCGCACCCGGCATCAACATTGTGCACCTCCCGGCTCCCAGAGACCATGGCCATCAAGGCATCGCGCACCCTGAGGTCATGAATTGCGGCAAGGCCGCGCATGGCCCAGGCAACTATGGAATAATCTTCATGCTTGAGATAGGGCAGCAGGATCCCGGTGAGGCCCGCATCCTTATAGCTGCCCAGAGCCCGGATAATCTCGGAGACAAGTTCATTGCCGGAAGCGGAAGCAAGCAGCTTGACCAGCGCGTCCTTGAGGGTGGAGGAGCCGCCGTCGGCAGCCCGCCGGATACACATGAGACGGACAGCCTCTGATTCATGGCCCAGGCCGGCGATAATCTCCTGCTCACGCCCGGCAAGCAAATCAAAAAGGGTGTGATAGACCATTTCATCCACCGCCTGATCACCAAGCGGATTGGCATACAGATTCCACAGGGCCGGGATGGCTTCCACCAACCTGGACTCCTTGATCTCATCCAGGCAGACGATCTGTTCGATCATATCTTTTTGAGCAAAATCCTTTAAGAGATCCATGGTACTCCTTTTCGCACGTTATCCTTGTCAGTTGGCCAGACCTTCCCGGACACAAGCCAATGTCTATTCGCTACCATGTATAGTATTACACAGGTTCCCATTTTAGAATCTTTTTTTATAAGACGTTACGGAGCAGTGCCAACGGCGATAACCATCGCCGTTTCACGAAAAGGCGCGGGTGAAGCCCTCGGGCATGTGCTGGACAATGACGATGCCGGAACAATCCCCGGGCCGCGCCCATCACCTCGATCTGCGGGTCCGACGCCAGCGTATCGGTCAATATCTGCCGCACCACGGCGGAGTCATCGACGATCACCACCCTGATTGGTTTATAACCCATTGATTTTCATCCTGGAACAGAGGAACGGAAAATACGCCGCAACAAGACTTCGCCGGTATGGGAATAGAAGAACAGCTTGCAGCCATGCACGCCGCCGACCTCATCGACCGCCACGGAAACATGGTACCGCGCCAGAGCCTCCCGCGCCGCCTTGATATTCATCGCGCCGATGCTTCTGGTCTCGGCTGCCGGGCCGAAACGAACATCCAGAACATCCGCCCCGCCAAAAATCTTTGCCACCAGCCCGGCGCTGGAGCACAAGACATCGCCGTGGGTCAGGATCTCAACCATGTGGCGCACCGAAGTCTCCACAAAACGGAAACTGTCCTCCATGCCCGGATCCGCGCAGACCGGCATCACTCCATGGCACATGGCCCCGGTCTTCTG
>JAJZSH010000261.1 GCA_021822005.1 Deltaproteobacteria bacterium
CGATCTGTCTTTTTCCTTGAGGCCGCTTGGACTGCAGGTGCCGGGATCTTTGCCGCCGTGGCCCGGATCGATGACGATTCTTTTTATGCCCAGGCCCAACTGCCGAGCCACAGGGGCTTCCGTCTTGTTCGCGGGGCCGCCCTCTTTGCCCCTGCCTGCGATTTTTCCCTTGCCGCCAGACTTTCCAGCCTTGTCAGGGGCGGTATCGCTGCTCATCACATCGATCACCACTCGGAAGGGATCAGCCAGGGTGAAGACCTTGTAGTCGGAAATATTGGTCTGGGTGTCAAGGACAACGCGCACTGTTTTTGGATCAAACTGGGCATTCCTGACCCGACGCAACAGGCCGTCCTCAATGGGAATGGTTCTGATTGTTTCTGGGCTGAGACGGCTGTTTTGCAGGTCAATGTAAATTCGGCGCTGGGAAGCCTTGTCCCCGGTGAGCGCCTGGTGTTTGAAAGTTACCGGGGCGGTGGTCTCGACAACCAGGCGGGTGTAACGGTTGTTGGACCAGTGGCGGATGGGCAGCACCGTGGCCTGCCCGGTTTTTTTTGCGGAAAGATCTTTTGGCAGCGGTTCACCGGCAGCCTGCGGGGTAATGCATTTTTCCCGGGGCTCTTCCCTTGCCGGGATCGGGTCTGGCGTGGCTGCTGCCTGCTTGATCTGCAACAGCTGTTCTTCGGCGGCGGCGGCCATGTCGCCCTCCGGGTAAATGGCGATGATTTTTGTATAGGCCCGGGCCGCCTTGCCCGGCTCTTTTTTGTCGGCAAGATAGATGGTGCCCAGGATAAAAAAGGCGTCATCGGCCAGGGCATTTCCCGGATACCTCGAGCTCAGCTCTTCGTAGGAAGAAATGGCCTGGTCAAGATCCTGGGGTTTGCCGCTCTGCCGGAACATGGTCTGGAAGATCTTGCCCAGCATGAACAGGGCTTTCGGGGCAACCTGATGGTCGGGCGCGGCCTTGTAGATGCTGCGGAAGGCGGTGACGGAGGTGAGCCAGCTGTTCCGGTCCTTGCCCTTGTTGCTGGCGGCCAGTTCCTGGTAATAGGTCTTGGCCTGCCCGTATTGTCTGGCGATGCCATCCTGGTCTGGATCAGGCCCGGCCCAGGCCGGGGCGCCGAGCAGGAGCAGCATGAGAACCCAGAGCGAAAAGCGGAAAAAAACGCTTTTGCCTTGCGGAGTCTCGCAAGCTCGCTTACCTGCCGTGCGGAGTCTCGCAAGCTCGCTTACCTGCCGTGCGCCTTGTCTGAAACTACTCCACATCGGTCAGCCTTTTGAGTTCATAGAGCAGATCCAGGGCCTCACGGGGCGACAAGGCATCGGGATTGATTTCCCGCAACCTGCGCGCCGCCGGAGACTCCCCCCCGCCGAACAGGGAGAGCTGGCCGGGTTGCGGGTGCTTCTTTTTCTTAGGCGAGGTGGCGATGCGCGGTTCGCCCTGCCGGTTGAATTCTCCCTGCTCGATATTATGCAATAATTCCTTGGCCCTGGCAACCACCCGGGCCGGAACCCCGGCCAGGGCGGCAACCTGAATGCCGTAGCTGCGGTTGGTTCCGCCCGGCAGCAGCTTGTGCAGAAAGATGATGGTGTCGTTCCACTCCCGCACCGCGATGTTGTAGTTCTTGACCCGGTTGTTGGTGGCGGCCAGCTCGGTCAGCTCATGATAGTGGGTGGCGAAGATGGTCTTGACGCCCCGGCCGTTTTTGTTGACCAGCTCCTCGGCCACGGCCCAGGCAATGGACAGGCCGTCAAAGGTGGAGGTGCCGCGGCCGATTTCATCGAGGATCACCAGGCTCCGCTGGGTGGCGTTGTTGAGGATATTGGCGGTTTCATTCATCTCCACCATGAAGGTGGACTGGCCCCGGCGCAGGTTGTCGGAGGCCCCGACCCTGGTGAAGATGCGGTCCACCACGCCGATCTCCGCCGCCGCGGCAGGCACGAAGCCGCCCATCTGGGCCATGAGGGTGATGAGCGCGGTCTGCCGCAGCACCGTTGATTTGCCTGCCATGTTGGGCCCGGTGATGATCAGGACCTCTTGGCTCTCCTGGTCAAGATGGATATCGTTGGGCACAAAGCGGCCCGGCGGCAGGGCGCGTTCAATCACGGGATGGCGGCCTTCCCTGATGATGATCGCCTCGCCTGCGGTGATCACCGGTTTGGTGTAGCGGTATCTCTGGGCACCCTCGGCCAGGCAGCAGAAAAAGTCAATTTTGGCCAACCGTCCGGCTGTATGCAGAATCCGGGAGGACTCCTCGGCCACCGTGGCCCGGATCGCGGCAAAAAGACGGTATTCCAGCTCCAGCCGTTTGTCCTGCGCCCCGGTCACCTTTTCTTCAAACTCCTTGAGTTCCTCGGTGATGAAGCGTTCGGCGTTGACCAGGGTTTGCTTGCGGATGAAGTCGTCGGGGACATGGGCAAGCTGGCCGCGGCTTATCTCGATATAGTAGCCAAAGATCTTGTTGAAGCCGACCTTGAGGTTGGAGATGCCGGTGCGCGCCCGTTCACGGGCCTCCAGGCCGAGGATCAGGGCCTTGCCGTCGCGCAAAAGGCTGACCAGAAGGTCAAGCTCCTCGTTGTAGCCGGGCTTGATGAGATTGCCTTCCCGCAAGGTCACCGGGGCGTCCTCGCGGATTCCCGCTTCCAGCAGGGCGCTCAGCCCGGCCAGCTCGTCCAGGGTTGTCCCGAGGCTGGCCAGCAGACCGTTGGCCCCGGCCAGTCTTTCCTTGAGTTGGGGCAGCTGGGCCAGGGAACACTTAAGGGCCGTGAGATCACGGGCATTGGCCGAGCCCAGCACCACCCGGCCATTGAGGCGTTCCAGGTCATAGACCCTGGCCAGCAGTTGGCGGAGATCCTCCCGCAGGCGGGGGGCGAGGTAGAGCTGTTCCACCGTGTCCAGGCGCTGCCGGATGGCCTCGACCTCCTGCAAGGGAAAGAGCAGGTTTTTCTTGAGCAGTCGCGCGCCCATGGGGGTTTCGCACAGATCCAGGGTGTCCAGCAGCGAGCCCTCCCTGGTGCCGCCGGTGATGGTCTGGGTGAGCTCCAGGTTGCGGCGCGAGGACTCGTCCATGAGCAGGACATTGTCAAATTCGATGGGGGTGAGCCGCTCGATATGGTCAAGGGCGGTTTTCTGTGTTTCCTGCAGGTAGAGAAGCAGGGCGCCTGCCGCGGCAATCCCGGCCTTCAACTCCTCGCAGCCGAATCCGGCCAGGTTGGCCACCCGGAAATGTTCCAGCAGGCTCTGCCGCGCCGTTTCCGGATAAAAACCAGCGGCCGGGCGTCTGGTCAGGCAGCTTTGGGGCAGAACGGCCAGCAGTTCGTTGGCCAGGGTCGAATCTTCCCCCGGCTCTTCGGGCAGCAGGATTTCCGAGGGGGCCAGGCGGCCGAGTTCATCCAGCAGAGCGGCGAGATCTTCCCGTTCGCTCACCAGAAACTCGCCGGTGGACAGATCGAGCAGGCTCAGGCCCCAGTCCTTGCCCTTCCGGCAGATGGCGGCCAGATAACGGTTGTCTTTGTCGCTAAGCAGCTGTTCGTCGGTGACCAGGCCCGGAGTGACCACCCGGACCACCTCGCGCCGGACCACGCCCTTGGCCTCTTTCGGATCTTCCACCTGCTCGCAGATCGCCACCTTGAAACCCGCCTTGATCATCTTGGCCAGATAGGACGAGACCGCGTGGTACGGCACCCCGCAGAGCGGCACCCTGTTCTCGTCATCCTTGCTGTTTCTGGAGGTGAGGGTGATGCCCAGCACCTTGGAGGCGGTCACGGCATCGTCAAAGAACATCTCGTAGAAATCGCCCAGCCGGTAAAAAAGAATGGCGTCCTGGTACTGCGCCTTGATTTCAAGGTACTGCTGCATCATGGGGGTGATTCTTACTGGGGCGGTCGCGGCTGTGGTCATAAACTTTTCAGAGGAAAGAACGCGTTCTGCCTGCGGAAGTTGCTGCTTTCTGCTGGTCTTGGCAAAGGGGAAGAAACCGCAGGTCCGCTACCTTGTCGGCATTCCTGCCGATGCTCGACACAAGGCGCTGCAAAGCGATAGTCGCTCCTCCGGCTGCGTTTTTCAAATTGCTCCAATTTTCGATCCGAAATGAATTGATATGAGGTTTTGCCGCAAAAGTCAAGCACAGGACGCAGAAACAGGGGGGCTAAGCGTTGAAATTGTCTCGTGGTTATGGGTTTCTGGACCCCGGCTTTCGCCGGTGTGACGATCCGTTGATATATCGGTTAGCTATGCAAATAGACACTAGTGCCATGTAACGTTTTTAATTTCGCATCCCCCTCTCTTGACGGGAGGGGGTTAGGGGGTGGGTGAAGCAACAATTGGGCGTCTACATGACGACTCCCCCCTAACCCTTCTCGGCGCGCAAGGTCCGGGAGAAGGTGGACTCCGAGGCCAGATAGCGGCACAGGCCTCTTCGATCAGGGCAATCAATGCCAGGCGCTCCGGGAGGTCAATCTTTCTGCCGCGGGCTCCTCCCA
>JAJZSH010000262.1 GCA_021822005.1 Deltaproteobacteria bacterium
TGTCGCAGCCGCAGACAAAGGCGCGGGGCTGGGAGACCGCCCGCAGGGCGGCATGGATTCCGGCCAGGGGCCCGCAACCGGGGTACTGATCGGCGGCCATGGGCCAGCCAAGAAAGGCGTAGGCCTCGGGCGTATTGGTTATGAGCAGGGTTTCCGGAAAAAGCCCGGCAAGCCTGCGGGTGACGCCCTCAATCAGAGCGGCGCCTTGATGGAGAGCCAGGGCCTTGTTGCTCCCGAAACGCGAGCTTTTCCCCCCCGCCAGAATTACCCCGGCAACCTGGGCAATCATTCCGGCGGGGCCTGGCGGATGGTAATAATAATCTCTTCGGGGTCCTGGCATCCCTTGAGCGAACAGGTCATGCCGGTGATGGCCTGGCGGAGAAAGCTCTCCACGAAGGTGTTGAGATAGACCGGCTGGCCGTTCACCAGCAGGCTGGTTTTTTGTCTGGGAAAGGGCTTGATGAATCGTTCTTCAAGAAAATCGGCCAGGCCGGCGACATCGTCCAGGGCAAAGCAGGGGAGATCGTTGGCCCCGGCGGTATCGCTGACCATGGCGACCCAGGTTTCATCCCGATCCGGCAAGGGCTCGGCATGCAAGGCCCTGCGAAAGACCTCGATCTTGGGAAGGGTCAGCCGTTTGTAGCCCTCGGTGATCACCAGGTCAATATCGCCGTAATAGCGGCCCACCAGCTCTTCAATGGTCAGATCCTCGGGCACATCGCGGATAATGCCCAGGCCGGTGGGGGAAGAGAGGGCCACGGTGCTGGCGCCGGCCTGTTTGTGGCGCCAGGTGTCCTTGCCGGGCTTGTCCATTTCAAAGGCGTGGACATGGTGTTTGATGGTGCCGATGCGGTAGCCGCGGTGCCGCAATTCCGGGATAAGCTTTTCAAGAAGCGTGGTCTTGCCGGAGTCGGGCTTGCCGATGAATGCGATGACAGGGGGCATGGTCTGTGATTGCCGTGGTGTTTCAGTTCAGCCCGGCGGCCAGGACATGGCCCGGCCACCGAGAACGTGGAGGTGCAGGTGGAAGACGGTCTGCCCTGCCCCGGCGCCGTTGTTCATGACCAGGCGGCATTGCTCCACGCCGTTTTCCCTGGCGAGTTGTGCGCCGATACGGACGACCTTGCCGATGAGCGCCTCGTCTTCGCTTGAAACCGCGCCAGGGCCGCTGAGATGTTTTTTGGGAATGACCAGGAAGTGCTTGGGCGCCTGGGGGCTGATGTCCCAGAAGGCGAAGACTTCATCATCCTCATACAGTTTTTTGGCAGGGATTTCACCGTTGATGATCCTGCAGAAAAGACAGGGGCTGCTCATCCGCTTCTCCTTATTTTGAAGGTAATGGCCTGTCGCAGGATACTGTCCGGCCCGGGTTCTGTCAAATGTAAAGCAGAGCGGCGGGCGATGGGGAGGCCAGTCTCCCTGATGACAGTTTGCGTCTGTTCTGGTACTGTTACGCTGTGCTGTGTTGCATGGGGGCCGCCATGCGGAAAATCAGGCAGATAAACGAATTCACCGGAAAACCGGCAGAGGGAATGCTATGCGTCAGTTTGTTGTTGATGAGTTGAGCAAAGAGGAACAGGATAATCTGGAATCATATCTGAAGCGAACCTTGAAATCAGGCGCCATGGAGGGGATGTTCTGGCTGCCGATCCCGGAGGATCTGCTGGCCGAAGCCCAGCAGGGGCACGAGCAATGCGGCCCGTTTTTTTTCGGGATCGAGCTGGGGCGGAGCCGGTTGATCGCCGAATTTCTGGTCCGGAGCCAGAGCAACCTGCATTGCTCGTGCATCAGTTATTCCACCCCGGCCCAGCGCCAGTTTCTCCTCGGTTTTCTTGACAGGATGCTTGCGGATGAACATATCAAGGCTTGACGGACTCGTGAAAAGTCCGTCGTACCGTTTAATATGGCTCAGTAAAAAGTTTGAGATACAAGGAGTGGTGGCGTCGCTAAAGCGGAGACATACATGTGGTATGTCGAGCATTTCGCGAACCCGCCACGACGCAGTAGATCGGACTTTTTGCGACGCCATCAAGGCTTAGGGGCTGATCGTGCGGAGAGCCGTTTTTCTCTGTTTGCTCATGGGGTGTGTTTCCGGTCTCCAGGCTGAGTTGTGCCGGGCCGGAGTCGGAGAGGACCTTACGGAAAAACAGTTTGTCTGTCCGTTTCCGGATATGACAACCGATGTTTTGCCCCTGACCTATGCCCAGGTCAGGGAGGACTCTGTTCCCGTCTATGCCCAGCCGCAGGACGAGGTATCCGGGCTTTCCCCTGTCCGGTTTACCAGAAAGGGTTTTATCTGGGTCAGCCTCAGTGATCCTCGACCGGTCATGGTGGACGGGCAGGGCTGGTACAAGATCAATGAAAAAGAGTACCTGCGGGCGGACAAGCTCCGGCTGGCCAAGCCCTCTGGTTTTCAAGGGGTCATGGTCCCGCGGGAGTTTGACAGGAAATTTGCCTGGATGATCTTCCACACCCGGGTTTCGCCCGGCCCGGGGCTGCCTCCGGTTGAAGAGGAGGATCCTGCCGTGGTGCCCGCGAGATCCCTGGTCATTGTCCATGAGATACGGGAAGTCGAGCAGCGCAAGTGGTGTCGGATCGGCACCGGCGTCTGGGTCCCTCATTCTCGCCTTGCCATGGTGATCAAGAGCAGCCGCCCGGAGGGAGTGGCTGGGGTGGAACGCTGGATCGAGGTGAATCTCACCGAGCAGACCTTATCCGCTTATGAAGGAGACCAGTTGATTTTTGCCACCCTGATCTCTTCCGGGGATGAGCGTTTTCCAACGATCAAGGGGTTGTTCCGGATCTGGGCCAAGGTCAGGATCGGCAAAATGAGCGGCGGTGAAGATGATTCGGACCGTTATCATGTGGAAGATGTGCCATGGCACATGTATTTTTATAAATCATACGGGTTGCATGCCGCCTACTGGCACGATTTTTTCGGGCTGCCCAATTCCCACGGCTGCGTGAATCTGGCGCCCAAGGACGCTCTCTGGCTGTTTGAATGGACCAGGCCGAAAAGCTACAAGGGCAACTGGCAGGAGGCGACCCAGGCCGATCCGGGAACCTGGGTCTGGGTGCATGAAACTCCGGTGGCGATGGGGGAGTGAGGCGGCTTATTGCTGGATGACAACCTCGGTGCCAACGGTGACGACCTTGAATAATTCCTCAATGTCCTTGTTGCGCAGGGCTACGCAGCCATAAGTCCAGTCCCAGGTTTCGCCGCCGCCATGGATGAAGATCTCGCCGCCCAGGGGGGTGTCCCACGGGGGGATGGATTTTCTGGAAATTCTTTCGATGATCCGGTCGTGGTCGCCCTGGGTGATGAGCTTCTGCTCAAGGCCCCGCTCGGCGTCCTCAATACCCGGATAGCTCAAGCCCAGGGAGAGGTGGTATTTGCTGCGCGGGTTTTTCATGCAGATATAATAGCTTCCTTCAGGGGTGCGCTTGTCCCCCTGGCGGATCTTGTCGCCAACCGGATTCAGGCCAAGCTTGACCGGATAGGTGCGGAGCAGCTTTTTCTCGGAATAGAGGAAAAGCTTTTTTTGGTTTTTTTTGATGACTATTTTCGGGTCCTTGAGGGGAGCGGTGACCGGCAGGCCTGGGTCAAGATCTTCTTCAGCCTGCGGGACGCAGCGGGTATCAGCCGACGGGAGCTGGGCGGTTTGTGCAGGAGGAGCTGGGGCGTAACCGCGCGGAGTTGGGGAGCAACCGCTTTGCAGGAAGGTGAAGAAAAGGATGAAAAGCACCAAGAGAAAGGCGGGCGGGATTGATGACCCCATAACGGAGGGTCGTGATTTCAAGGTCATAATGCGAACTCCATTATAAGGTTGATTCGCAGACTCGCTCTTGGTTCTTGCCTTGCCGAAAATTCAGGCAAAGGTAAGGTGGTCACACTGCTCATCGATAACAAAGCTGAATTATCATACGGTATTCATGGCTGGGATGTACAGAAAAACCGCAAAAAAAATCCCCGGCCAGGGCGGCCGGGGATTTTTTTTGCGGTCCGGATCGGCTGTAAAAGTCTTGCTTACCACCAGCAGATGGTCTGGTCGACCGCGAAAACCTTATCCAGCAATGCATCGTAGTCCGGACTTTCAACATTGAGATTAAAGGACTCGACGTCACGACCCTCGGAGACGATCTCCACCAGCTTCCTGGTGTCGTCATTGGGCTCAGAACGATATACATTCAAGAGTTTCATCGGAACACTCCTTGTTGTTTGGGTCAATAATTAACGGACTCGCAAAAAGGGAAAAAAGCCACAGGTCCGCAACGCAAAATCAAATAGTTACCAAGCGATAACTGTTGGAATCGCGGCTTTTTGCGATTTCAACAATAATTATCTTAGCTCTTGTCGGAGCGCAGGATGCCGTAAGGGATAATGATGTCCAGCTCGCGCAGCTGCTTGCCGATCTCCTCGAGGGAGATCTTGACCATGCCGTGTTTTTCGACATTGGCGTCCACGGTGGTGTA
>JAJZSH010000263.1 GCA_021822005.1 Deltaproteobacteria bacterium
CAACGATGCCCTGGGCGCCATGGTCACCAACCTCACTGAGGCGGATATCTTTGTCTGTCTGACCGATGTCTCCGGCCTGTTCTCCGCCAATCCGCTCACCAACCCCGAGGCCAGGCCGGTGTATACCGTGGCCAGGATCGACAGCACGGTGCAGGCCATGGTGGGCAAGGTGCAAAGCGGCGTGGGCACGGGCGGCATGGGGAGCAAGGTCAAGGCCGCCAGGATGGTGGCGGCGCGGGGCGGATGTTCCTTCATCGGGCCGGGCCGGGAGCCGGACACCATCTCCCGGCTTTTTGCCGGGGAGCTGGTCGGCACCTTTTTTCTGCCCCGGAAGGAAAAATTGGCGAGCCGCAAGCACTGGATTGCCTATACCCTGCGGCCGCAAGGCTTTCTGGTTCTTGATGCCGGGGCCTGCAAGGCCGTGCTGCAAGGGGGGAAAAGCCTGCTTCCTTCAGGAATCCTTGAGGTCCGGGGCAAGTTCGGCATCGGGGCGCCGGTCCATTGCCTGAACGAACAGGGCGAACCCCTTGCCGCCGGGCTGGTCAATTATGGTTCCGGCGATATCGACAGGATCAAGGGCGTGAAGACCAGCCAGATCGAGCAGGTGCTGGAACGGGCCAAAGACAGCGACGAGGTTATCCACCGCGATAATTTAGTGATATTATAGCTTACAGCTTACAGCTTACAGCTTACAGCTATCAGCTGACTGCTGTAAGCTGATAAAGGAGCACAGGACATGTCCATCCAGGAAACTATCAGGCAGATGGCGGCGGCGGCCAAAAAGGCGTCCCGGAACATGGCCAATCTTTCCACCATGGCCAAGAACAACGCTTTGCTGAAGATGGCCGAGGCGCTTCTTGCCCAGAAGTCCTATATCCAGCAGGAAAACAGTCACGATCTGGCAGCAGGCCGGGAAAAGGGGCTGTCCGCCGCCATGCTCGACCGGCTGGCTCTCACCGACAAGGTGATCGACAGCATGGTTGCGGGGCTGCGCGAGGTTGCCGCCCTGCCCGATCCGGTGGGCGAGATCGACGAGATGGTCAAACGTCCCTCCGGCATCACCGTTGGCCGGATGCGCATCCCTCTCGGGGTTATCGGCATGATCTACGAGTCGCGACCCAATGTGACCGTGGACGCGGCGGCGCTTTGCCTCAAGGCGGGCAACGCCATTCTCCTGCGGGGCGGCTCCGAGGCCATCCATTCCAACCTGGCCCTGGCCAAGGTGTTGCAGGAGGCCTTGGCTGCGGAACAGATCGAGGCCGCGGCCGTGCAAGTGATCCCGGTCACCGACCGCGAGGCGGTTACAGTCATGCTCTCCCTCGAGGAGCAGATCGACCTGATCATCCCCAGGGGCGGCGAGGGCTTGATCCGTTTCGTGGCCGAGAACTCCCGCATCCCTGTGCTCAAACATTACAAGGGTGTGTGCCATGCCTTTGTCGATGCGGGCGCGGATCCGGACATGGCCGTGAACATCGTGATGAACGGCAAGGTGCAGCGGCCCGGAGTGTGCAACGCTCTGGAGGCGCTGCTGGTACACAAGGACATCGCCGACTCCTTTTTGCCCAAGGTGTGGAGCGCTTTGAAGGGTGCGGGGGTAGAACTGCGGGGCTGCCCGCAGGCCAAGGCGATTCTGCCTGAGATCACCGCGGCTCTGCCCACGGATTTCGGCATGGAGTTCCTCGATCTGATCCTGGCGGTGCGGGTGGTTGACGATATGGACGCGGCCATGGACCATATTGTCCGGTATGGTTCCCAGCATACCGAGGTGATCATCACCAACAACTATGCCAACGGGCAGCGTTTTCTCCGCGAGGTGGACGCCTCGGCGGTCATGATCAACGCCTCCACCCGTTTCACCGACGGCGGCCAGTTCGGTCTGGGCGCCGAGATCGGCATCAGCACCACCAAGCTGCACGCCTACGGCCCCATGGGCCTGAAAGAGCTGACCACCAGGAAGTTCATCGTCTACGGGGACGGCCAGGTTCGCGGCTGATCCACTCTTGCCCGGAGGGCGCATGGATTTTCCGCACAACCTTGGCAGGCGGGTCGGCATTTTGGGCGGCACCTTTGATCCGGTGCATGCCGCCCACCTGACCATTGCCGAAGCAGTCAGGCAGGACAGAGCCCTGTCGGGCATCCTCTTTGTCCCCGCCTTCCTGCCGCCCCACAAACCAAACTATGCCATTTCCTCCTTTGCCCACCGGGTTGCCATGCTGGAGCTGGCGGTCGCCGACAGGCCCGGTTTTCATGTCTCCCGCCTGGAAGCGGAACGGGTGGGGCCTTCCTTCAGCATTGACACCCTGAAGACCTTGCGCGTCATGCTGGGGCCGGAGGCCGAGCTGTTCTTCATCATCGGCATGGATGCCTTTGCCGAGATCCACACCTGGAAGGCCTACCGGGAGCTGCTGGATTACGCATCTTTCGTGGTAATCGGCCGACCTGATCACTGCCGGCAGTCCTGCGGGCAGACCGTGGTCGCTGATTTTCCCGGTTATGCCTTTGTCGAGGCTGCGGGGTGCTGGCAGGGAGAGCCGGGCCAGGGCGCCGTCCATCCGGTGGCCGTGCCGCCGATGGAGGTCTCTTCCACCCAGGTTCGCCGGGCGGTGCGGGAAGGGAAGAGCATCCGGGGCCTTGTGCCCGAGGCGGTTGCCCGGTATATCGAGGCCCATGACTTGTACCGCTGAAGCCTTTATTCTGTCCTTCCGCTACGCCACAGTACTGGCCGGAGCGCCTTCGTCCTCTTCCGGCATGGCCGTGGTCAGGGTGGTCAGGTAGCGGGCCCCCTTTTCAATCTGGTCGGCTATCCGCCGGACATCGCTCATCAGGTCGATGAGCGAGACCATCAGCCCTACCGGCAGCAGGTTCTTGGTTCCGGCCTTGAGCAGGCTCGACTTGAGATGCCGGTACATCTCCTCCGTTTCCCTGAACAACGCGGCGCACTCCTCGGTTGAATAGTCTTCCCGGGTGAGGTCGGTACGGTTCAGCAGAAAACGGAACTCTCTGTGCCGCTTGGAGTTTTTTAATTGGAGAGAGAGGGTGGCTTTCTGTATGATAGAAGCAGGCATTCCTGTTAGTCATTGCGCCGCACGGCCATGACAGTCATAAAAAAAGAGAGGGCGACAACCATGCACAACCAGCGAAGCAGTGGCGTCCTTCTGCATATTACTTCTCTGCCAGGGCCTTTTGGTATCGGAACCCTTGGCAAGTCCGCCTTCGAGTTCATCGATTTTCTCGGGGCGGCAGGTCAGACCCATTGGCAGATCCTGCCATATGGCCCGGTGAGCGGCATATCTGACAATTCGCCCTACATGAGCCTGTCCGCCTTTGCCGGCAATCCATTGCTTGTCGATCCCGCGCAACTTATGGGGGCAGGTCTCCTCCGTCGTGAGCAGGTGGAAATCTCGTATGAATTTTCCGAATACCTGGTCGATTTTGCCGCTGTCCTTGCGTTCAAGGAGAAAATCCTGGAACTCGCTTTTCTGGAGTTTCGTCTGGCCGGTGACTCGGCGGCTTTCGCGGTTTTCTGCCAGACAATGGACTGGCTTGACGACTATGCTCTTTTTGTGGCTTTGCGGGAAAAATTTCATTCCAGTCCCTGGTTTCTGTGGCCGGCCGGCATTTCCCGCCGGAAGCCGGAGGTCCTTGCCCAGTGGCGTGAAACCCTGGCTGAACGCATCCTTTTTCATAAATTTGTTCAGTTCTGCTTTTTTTCCCAATGGCAGATTTTCTGGGATTACGCCCACAGCCATGGGGTAAGGATCATCGGCGATATTCCCATATATGTCGCCCTGGACAGCGCCGATGTCTGGGCGCATCAGGAATGCTTTATCCTTGATCGCGAAACCGGGCAGCCAACCCATGTGGCAGGCGTGCCCCCTGATTATTTCAGCGAAACCGGGCAGCGCTGGGGAAATCCGCTCTTCAAGTGGTACAGTGACGGGGGGGGAATGAATGAGTCCCTGCTCGCCTGGTGGGGGCAGCGGTTTCGTCATATCTGCCAGACGGTGGATGTCGTCCGCATCGATCATTTCCGCGGTTTTGAGGCATACTGGCAGATCCCGGCCTCGGAGGAGACCGCAGTCAATGGAAAATGGGTCAAGGGGCCTGGGCTGGCATTTTTTTCCGAGATGAAAAAAAATCTGGGTGAGTTGCCGATAATCGCGGAAGATCTGGGGGTTATCACCCCGGAGGTCGAGCTGTTACGCGACACCCTTGGTTTTCCTGGGATGAAGGTGCTGCAGTTTGCCTTTGACTCTGACGAGCGCAACGCCTATCTGCCCCATAACTACACCACGGTAAACTGTGTCGCCTATACCGGCACCCATGATAACGATACGACCTTGGGCTGGTACTTCAGTGATACGGTTATGCAGGCCAGCAAGGTCAAGGCCTTGCGTTATGCCCATAGCCAGCCGGGCAGCCCTATTCACTGGGATTTTATTCGCCTGG
>JAJZSH010000264.1 GCA_021822005.1 Deltaproteobacteria bacterium
GCTTTGCTGGAGCAAGGCGGCGGGGCTGCCCTGTTCCACCAGGCGGCCGTTGTCGATGATCCCGATCCGGCTGCAGAGTTCCTGGGCCTCTTCAATGTAGTGGGTGGTGTAGAGGATGGTGGTCCCGTGCCGGTTGATCTCTTGCAGCTGTTCGTGGATCAGGTGCCGGGACTGGGCATCAATCCCCACGCAGGGCTCATCAAGGACCAGCAGCTGCGGCTCGTTTAACAGACCCACGGCCAGGTTCAGCCGCCGTTTCATCCCGGTCGAAAAGGTGGCCACTTGATGGCGCGCATGCTCGGTAAGCCGAGCAAACTCAAGACCCTGTTGGATCCGCTCCGCAAGTTTCCGGCCGCTGAGGCCGCAGAGTTTGCCGAAAAAGTGCAGGTTTTCCCGGGCGGTGAGTGTGTCATACAGGCCGATATCCTGGGGCACCAAGCCCAGAATCCGCTTGATTTCGTGCTCTTTGTCTTGAAAAGAGAGGCCCCTGATCCGGACACTGCCGCTGTCCGCGGGAAACAGGCCGGTGAGAATGGAGATGGCCGTGGTTTTTCCAGCCCCATTGGGGCCCAGCAGGCCGAAGAATTCCCCTTGTTGCACATCAAGAGAGAAATCATTCAGCGCCGGGCGGTCGCTGTTTTTGTATTGCTTGACCAGGGAGCGGGCGGAAACCACGCAATCCGGCCCCGGCTCGGGCAAACACGGGTTGCCGGGGGTCATGGCTGCTGTTTGGCCCATTGACTCAGCTCCGTAAAAACCTTTTCTTCCATGGCTCCGCATCGGTTGAGGCATTCCACCATGGCTGGATAGCTGTCCTCCGGCCGGCCGCGCTTCTTGCAGATGCGGGCGGCCATGGCGGCAAACTCGCGCCAGGTGTCGCCTGCCGCGGTCAGGGCAGCGGCGCACTCCTGCAACCGGGGTTCCTGCATGGCCGCCGCACTTTCCTGGAGAAAGGCGGCATACATGAAACGGAAGCCGCCCCCGCCGGTGCCGATTTCTTCCTGCATGCGGACAACGTGGCCCAGATGCAGGTCCGCGTTTTCTTGGCCCAACCGTTGCGGCCATTTGCCGAGCCGTTTTGCCAGAAAGCGGATGCCCTTGACCCCGATCAGGGGAAAGGGGCTGGCCAGCATCATCTTGCACACGAATCGAATCCCCCGGACGATATGGGGGGTAAGTTCCAGCTCTGCCGGTACCTGGGTCAGATAATACATTTTTCCCTTGGGAGCAAGGGCGCCGGAGGCAAATCGGGCCCGGGCCAGATCTTCGGCCGGGCAGCGGACCGGGCTGGGGAAAACCGGGTCGCTGATCAGATACTCGTTTCCTTCCTTCCCATAGACGACCAGATTGTGGGCGTTGAAGTGAAAGCGCAGCGCCTTGGGGAAATAGGGGAGCCAGAAAACCCCGGTCTGCAGCCCCACCGGGATGGAAGCAGCCAGGGTTTGGTCCAGTTCCGCCATGGCCTCATCCCGGTTCCGGAATTTTTTTTCAACCATGCAGACCCCGGGAATTGAGGCAATCTGCCGGAGGATATTTCCGGCCGCGGCCCGGTAGGTGACAAGGGGCAGCCCATTGATTCGGATAAAGGGGAGATAGCCGAAAAAAAGCCCTCCTCCGAGGCCAAAGGCCATGGCCTCGGAAATTTTGAGGCCATGATGGGTCAGCAGGTTGGCGGCCACGCCACTTTCACAGTGGGCGGACTGGGTGTGGGGGAAATCGGGCAAAAGCATTACTCCTGGTTATTCGTCATGGTAAATGGGGCAAGGAGTCTGCCTTTGCGCAGGTCATCCGGGGAAATTTTGTACATCTCCGCGTATTTGCGCAGGGTGTCGGCAGACACTCTGCTGAAGACAAAGGGGACCAGATGCAGCCAGACCTTCCAGCGCGGCTGCCCGGTGTACTGGGCGACAAGGCCGGGGTCCATCTGGTTGGCAATCATGTAGTAGTGGAGGCAGCTTACCCGGCCCGCTTCCACCTTGCCCCTGGAGGCGGCGATTTTTTTTGCAATCTCCTCCCAGGCCTGATGATTGACGACGCACACCGGCTGCCAGAGGAAATCCGGGGTCAGTTCATATTTCCCGCTGTCGTTGCGCACATAACTCATGACCTTGATGCCGTTGGTGATTCCCTGGTCCGCGGGCAGGGGGATTTCTTCAGTGCTGTCGCTGGTCGGACGCTGCATGGTCGTTCTTCCCTTCTTTTCTATCCACCTTCGCATCCCCGGATACTGGGCATTTTCGGCAACCGGGCAGCACAGACGTCGGACACATGGGCTGATTCCGGATGGGCACTAGTACCTTGTAACTCTAATATTTCTGAAAAACTCCCCTCCCCTTGCGGGAGGGGTTGGGGGTGGGGGTAGCTACAACCTGCTGATATAATGGCAACTTCCCCCTCTCCCTAACCCTCCCCCGCAAGGGGGGAGGGAATTAATTTGATGTCGATTGAAGAGTTACAAGGCACTAGATGGCCGGCGCAACCACGCAGATGTACTCGCCGATTATTTTCCCCATATCCATGGGCAAGGATTGTTCCGATCCCAAAGCCCAGGCAGAGGCAAAGGCGTTGTTGTTGGTGGTGATGATTTTTTCATGAATGACTTTTTTGCTCACCGCATCGGTCAGCTTGAGATATACGTCCATATACGAGGAGCCCACCATGGCTCCTCCCCAGAATCGGGCTCCGGTGCTCACGATCCGCATGTCGATGACCCTGACATCCGCAATCAGGGTATTTGCCTTGGCGGACTGATTGGCGGCATCGCGCATCGCCACCTGCTTGTAAGAGTTTTTGTCCTTCAAATGAGAAAACATGCTGATTTGGAACTGGCTGGCCATCTCGGGGTAATCCCTGCCGAATTGGGAGTCCAGCTGGATCGGGTTCAAGACGATATTCTTATAGCCGGTCGTGACCTTTGCTTCCCGCCGCACCGTTTCAAGAGAAACCCCCTCAATGCGGCTGACGCCGGGATACGCACTCTGGACAGGCGCCGTTGCCGTTGCCTGCTGTTTGCCGGCACAGGAGCACAACAGGACGCTGCACGCCAATATTCCAATCAATCTCAATCCCTTCATTTTTTCCTTCTCCTCTCGCCTGTTCTGTATGGGTTGGCACAGTGCCGCACGGCTGATGGTGAAATAAGCAGTCGTCCTTGGTTGTCCTAGGAGTCTGTCGGAGTTGACATTGGCATAACGGCCGGAAGATCTCCCCGAGTTGTTTCAGTTTGTGAAAATTGTTGCTGTATCCGTTTGTGTCCCTTGTCCGCAGTTTTCTGCGGACATTTCCCCTGGAACCCGGGGTAAAAACTGCTCTTTCTCAACCTATCTGGTCAAGACGTGCAGCCTTTTGAGGTTAAAGGCCATGCACACGAGGGACCACTCCCCTTGCGCCGCCTCATACCCGCGCAACAGGAAGCTCCTGAATCCCATCACTGCCTTGATGACGCCAAAGACCGGCTCCGAGGTGACCTTGCGCAATGCGTAGACGCTCTTGCCGGCCCTGGTTTTCAGCCGATGCCGCATTTTCGTCACGGAATCCGCATCCTCCGGCAAGGGCGGCGGCTCACTGAACCGATCCCACAGCGACTGGTTGTGCCGCTCCCGGCCCACGGCAATGTCGGGGTTACTTCCTTGCCCCCGCAGGCAGTGACGTTGGCCTCGCTGAAGTAGCCGCTGTCGGCAAGCAACTCGGTGACTTTGCCCGGTTTCTTCGGCAAGGCGGCAAGATTTTCAAGGGTCGGCTTCAGTTCCTGCTTGTCGTTGGGTTGCCGGGTGAGGTGGGTGGAAACGATAGCGATTGCGGCAAGACGTTTTTCCCGGCGTTCAAGCTCTTCCGGGATGCTCATGTTGTCTGGGATATCGGCGCGATCCGCAGCCTCAGCCTTGGCCAGCAGTTCGGCAACCTCCGCCTTAATCCGCGCTTCCAGCTTGCAGGCATGCTCATAGCTCAGGGCCTTGTGCCTGGAAGCGTTCGCCTTTATCTTGCTGCCGTCCAGACTGATGCTTCCGAGCTGCAACACCTCCATCTGCTGGGCGATCAGGAGGATCTGGGCAAACAGGTTGCCAAGCTGGGGCAAAAAACGCCGCCGGAAGGTGGCGATGGTGTCATGATCCGGATGGCTGTTGGCTGCGATATACCGGAAAGCCACCGAGTCGTAAGTGCCGCGTTCCAGTTTGCGGCTGGAGAACACCCCGGTTGCATAGCCATAGAACAGGAGCGCCAGCAACATCTCGGGGTTATAAGGCTTTGAGCCGCAACCAGTATAGGATGACTTCAAAGAGCGTAGGTCGAGCCGTTCGACAACCTCGACCACAAATCGGGCCAGATGCCCTCCGGGCAACCAGTCTTGCACCGACGGCGGCAGGAGATACAGGGTCGCCCGATCGCATTGAACAAATTTTGTGGACATCTCGCTCAACTCCTTTGGTTTGTTTCA